>DASPPI010000109.1:0-17067 GCA_035625615.1 Steroidobacteraceae bacterium
ACGATGACGAGCGCCAGGCGTGCGAACTCGATGCCCTCCTGGAACAGCGCCTGGGTGCCGACCACGACTCGAATCTCGCCGCCGGCGATGGCCTCGAGCGCACTCCTGCGGGTACGCACGGGCTGCGAGCCGGATACCAGCGCAACCGTCTCGCCGAGCGGCGCGAACCAGGCATTGAGGCTGCGCCAGTGCTGCTCCGCCAGGAGCTCGGTGGGCGCCATCAGCGCCGCCTGCGCACCGCTGCCGGCGGCGCGCGCCGCCGCCGCCGCCGCGACCACGGTCTTGCCGCAGCCGACATCGCCCTGCAGCAGGCGCACCATCGGCACCGCGCCCCTGAGGTCCTGCTCGGTATCGGCGAGCGCCCGTGCCTGTGCCGCGGTGAGCGCGAACGGCAGCGCCGCGAGCAGCCGCCGTGCGAGGCCGGCCTCATCGCCGAGCGGGGCGGCCGCCTCGGTCTGTAGGGCGCGCCTGCGCAGGCGCAGCGCCAGGTGGTGCGCCAGCAGCTCCTCGAAGGCGAGTCGTCGCTGCGCGGGGTGGCGGCCGGCAGTGAGCTCCGGTAACCGTGCCGCGCGCGGCGGGGCGTGCAGGTAGCCGAGCGCTTCCTGCAGCGCCGGTAGGCCGGGCGGGAGCCCGGCGTCCGCGGACACCCAGTCGGTGAGGCCGCCGCGCTCGGTCTCGCGCAGCGCCGCGCCGATGAGTGCGCGCAGGCGCCCCTGCGGCACGCCCTCGGTCAGCGGGTAGATGGGCGTGAGTGTCTCTTCGAGCGGGGCGGCGTCGGCGAGCAGGCGGCGGTATTCCGGGTGCACCATCTCGAGTCCGAGCGGTCCGCGGCGCACCTCGCCGAAACAGCGCAGCCGCGTGCCGCGCGACAGGCCCTGCTGCTGGCTGGCGGAGAAATGGAAGAAGCGCAGCGTCAGCATTCCCGAGCCGTCGGCGAGGCGGCACAGCAGCTGTCGGCGGCCGCGGTAGGCGATCTCGGTGAGCTGGATCTCCCCTTCGACCGCTGCGCGCGTGCCGGGGGTGAGTGCCCCGATGGGTACCAGCCGGGTGCGATCCTCGTAGCGCAGCGGCAGCAGGAACAGCAGATCCGCGAGGCGCTGCACCCCGAGCCGCCGCAGGCGTGCGGCGAGCGCTGCGCCCACGCCCCGCAACGTGGTCACGGGCCGCTCCTCCGCGCGCACCGCGGGGAGCGGCGGCGCCGCGCTGCGGCCGTCGACTTTCAGCCGAGGTGCAGGACGCACTCGATCTCGACCTGCGCTCCGCGCGGCAGCTGCGCGACGCCCACCGCGGCGCGCGCCGGGTAGGGCTGGGTGCAGTAGATCGCCATGACTTCGTTGACCTTGGCGAAGTGCGCGAGATCGGTGAGATAGACGTTCATTTTCACCGCCTGCGCCAGCGAGCCGCCGGCGGCCTCGGCCACCGCCTTGAGGTTCTCGAACACGCGGCGGATCTGCGCCTCGATGTCGCCGCTCACCAGCTGCATGGTGGCCGGCTCGAGCGGCACCTGGCCGGAGAGATAGACGGTGTCGCCGGCGCGGATCGCCTGCGAGTAAGTGCCGATCGCCTGCGGCGCGCGCTCGGTGTGGATCATCTGGCGGCTCATTCCCGTGGTCCTCCCCCGGTTGTTCATCCGGTTGCGTCGGCGTCGCCGTCGTCCTCATCCTGCTCGGGGTCGGCCGCGCGTGCCGGATCGCGCGCGTGCGCGGCGATGGTGCGGCTGACGCGCGTGACGTCGGGCATGCGGCGGATGACGCGCACCAGGCGCGCGAGGTGGCGGCGGTCGCGCACCCGCAGCTCGAAGGTGAGCACCGCCGTGTCGCTGTCCTGCTCGTCGATCGAGACGTGGTCGATGTTGGTCTCGGTGCTGGCGATCGCTGCGGCGACCGCCGCCAGCACGCCGGTGCGGTTGACGACGTAGACGCGGATCTCGGCCGCGAACAGCCGGTCGGGCGCGGTCTGCCAGCTCACCGGCAGCCAGTTCTCCGGGTGCTTGCGGTAGTCCTCGACGTTGACGCAGTTCTCGCGATGGATCACCACACCCCGTCCGGTCGACAGGAAGGCGAAGATCGGATCGTAGGGTATCGGGAAGCAGCAGCGCGCATAGGTCACCAGCAGCCCCTCGGTGCCGGCGATCGCCAGCGGCGCGAGCCCCGCGGAGCCCGTCGCCGTGGGAGCGGCCGGCAGCAGCCGCCGGGCGACCAGCGGTGCCAGACGCTCGCCGAGGCCGATCTTTTCGTACAGCTCGTCGAAGTCCTTCATGCCGAGCTCACCGAGGGAGGCGCGTCGCACCTCCTCGCTCACGTCCTCGAGCGACAGCGAGAACTCCCCGAGCGCCTGGGTGAGCAGCTTCGAGCCGAGCGCGATCGCCTCGGTGCGCCGCAGCCCCTTGAGGTAGTGGCGGATGGCGCTGCGCGCCTTGGCGGTCACCACGAAATTGACCCAGGAGGGATTGGGGGTTGCGCCCTTGGCGGTAATGATCTCGACCGTCTGGCCGTTGCGCAGCACGGTGCGCAGCGGCGTCAGGCGCCGGTCGACCTTGGCGGCGACGCAGCGGTTGCCGATGTCGGTGTGCACGGCGTAGGCGAAGTCGACCACCGTGGCACCCGAGGGCAGACGCAGGATCTGGCCCTTGGGGGTGAACACGTACACCTTATCCGGGAACAGATCGACCTTGACGCTCTCGAGGAATTCCTCCGACGTGCCGGCTTCCTGCAGCGACACCAGGCTCGACAGCCACTCGCGCGTGCGCTCCTGCTGGCCGGAGTCGGTGTCGCTGCCGGTCTTGTATTTCCAGTGCGCGGCGATGCCGGCCGAGGCGACGCGGTGCATGTCGTGGGTGCGGATCTGCGCCTCGATCGGCACGCCGTTCGGGCCGAACAGCGTGGTGTGCAGTGACTGGTAGCCGTTGGCGCGCGGGATGGCGATGTAGTCCTTGAAGCGCCCGGGCATGGGCTTGAACACGGAGTGCACCGCGCCGAGCGCGCGGTAACAGGTGTCGGGCTTGTCCACCACGATGCGGATGCCGTAGACGTCGACGATCTCGTTGAGCGTGGCACGCTTGCGGCGCATCTTGCGGTAGATGCTGTACAGGTGCTTCTCGCGCGTCTCCACCTGCGCCGGGATCTCGGCCTTCATGAGCGCGGCATTGAGCTGCTGCTCGATCCTCTTGAGGAACTCCTTCTGGTTGCCGCGCGCGCGGCGCACGGCCCGCTCCAGCACCTGGTAGCGTCGCGGGTAGAGCGCCTTGAACCCCAGGTCCTCGAGCTCGAGCTTCATGTTGTAGAGCCCCAGCCGCTCGGCGATCGGCGCGTAGATGTCCACCGTCTCGCGTGCGATCGCCCGGCGCCGCGCGGGCGCCATCGCCTCGATGGTGCGCATGTTGTGCATGCGATCGGCGAGCTTCACCAGGATGACGCGCAGGTCGCGCACCATCGCCAGCAGCATCTTGCGGAACGACTCCGCCTGCGCCTCCTCGCGGCTCTTGAACTTGATCTGGTCGAGCTTGGTGACCCCGTCGACAATCTCGGCCACGTTCGCGCCGAAGCGCGCCGCCAGCTGGTCTTTCGGCGTCGGGGTGTCCTCGATGACGTCGTGCAGGATCGCCGCGACGATGGTGTCGGCATCGAGCCTGAGATCCGCCAGGATGGCGGCTGCCGCTACCGGGTGCGCGATGAACGGCTCACCGGAGAGGCGCTTCTGGCCGTGGTGCGCCGAGGTGCCGAATTCCGCCGCCTCGCGGATGCGCCCGACCTGTTCGGGCGGCAGGTAGCCGCCGACCGCGCCGAGCAGCTCCTTCAGCCCCGGAGTGCGTCTTCCGCCGGGCAGCAGTCCCAGGAGCGAAGACGCGTAGTCCATCGGTTTGGGCTGGGGCCGTCAGTCTCCGAGACCGAACTGCGGCGCGCGGAAGCTCGACTGGTTGTCGGCGTCAGGCGCGACCGACTCCGGCGCGGGCTCGGGCTCACGGAGCATCTCGGCGGTGATGTTGCCGGCGGCGATCTCGCGCAGCGCCAGCACGGTGGGCTTGTCGTTCTCGAGCGGCAGCGTCGCTTCGGCGCCGTTCGCCAGCCGGCGCGCACGCTGCGCCGCCAGCAGCACCAGCTGGAACAGGTTGTCGACGTTCTGCAGACAGTCTTCTACGGTGATTCGGGCCATGGTCGCTTGACTGGGTTGGGGCGCACTGCAAGCGGTGCGCAGGGTCGATAACTATAAGGGATAACCCGGCTCGGCGGCCAGCGTAGGTTCGCCGGCCCGCGCGGCGGGGCGGTGCGGCTCAGGGCGAGAGCAGGGACGCCACGAAGGGCGCGAGCGGCGCCCGGTCGCTGCGCAGGTCCGCCGCCTTGCCGGCGACGATGCGCTGCAGATCGGCCAGCGCCTTCTCGAAGTCATCGTTCACGACCACGTAGTCGAACTCGCGGTAGTGCGACATGTCGCCGGTGGCATCCGCCAGGCGCCGCGCGATCACTTCCGGGGTGTCGGTAGCGCGCCGCGCCAGGCGCTCGGCCAGCGCCTGGCGTGAGGGCGGCAGGATGAAGATGCTCACGCACTGCGGCATGGCGCGCCGTACCTGCTGCGCGCCCTGCCAGTCGATCTCCAGCACCACATCGTGCCCGCCCCTGAGCTGCTCGCCGACGAAGGCCCGCGAGGTGCCATAGAGGTTGTCGAACACCCGGGCGTGCTCGAGGAACTCGCCGGCCGCCCGCAGCCGCTCGAACTCCGGCACCGGCACGAAATGGTACTCACGTCCCTGCTGCTCGGTCGGGCGCATGGTGCGCGTGGTGTGGGAGATGGAGAGCCGCAGCCGCGGCGCGCTCGCGAGCAGCGCCTTCACCAGCGAGGTCTTGCCGGCGCCCGAGGGGGCGGCGATGACCAGCAGCTTCCCCGGTTTGGTGCGCGTCATGGCGCGCGAATATAGCCGGCCTGCCCGAGCATCGCGACGAGCGCGCGCAGCGCCTGGCCGCGGTGGCTCACCGCGTTCTTCTCGGCGGCACTCAGCTCGGCGGCGGTGCGCCAGGAGCCTGTGGGCACGAACACCGGATCGTAGCCGAACCCGCCGTGCCCGCGCGGGGCGGTGGCAATGCGCCCTTCCCAGCTGCCGCGGGCAATGAGCGGCTGCGCGTCCTGAGCGCTGCGCACGAACACGATGACACACCGGTAGCGCGCCTGCCGGCGCGCCGCGGGTACGCCGGCGAGCTCGGCGAGCAGGTGGCGCAGGTTCTGCTCGTCGCTCGCGCCCGGGTGCGCGAAGCGCGCCGAGCGCACCCCCGGGCGTCCGCCCAGCGCGTCGACCTCGAGCCCCGAATCGTCCGCCAGCGCCGGGAGCTGTGCGTGCTGCGCCGCGTGGCGCGCCTTGCTGAGCGCATTCTCGAGGAAGGTGCTGCCGGTCTCGGCCGGCGGCTCGATGCCGAGGCTCCCCTGCGAGATGAGCTCGAGCGATAGCGGCGCGAGCAGCGCTGCGAGCTCGCGCAGCTTGCCGGGGTTGGCGCTGGCGAGTACGGCACGCGTCACAGGGCGGCGAGCGTCTGGGCCTGCAGCGCGAACAGTTGCGCGATGCCGGCGGCGGCGAGATTGAGCAGCGCATCGAGCTCGTGACGGCGGAAGGCGTGGCCTTCGGCCGTGCCCTGGATCTCGACGAACGCCCCGCCGTTGTTCATGACCACGTTCATGTCGGTCTCGGCCTGCGAGTCCTCCTCGTAGTCGAGGTCGAGCACCGCGACGCCCGCGACGATCCCCACCGACACCGCCGCGACCTGACCGTGCAGCGGGCTCGCGGCGATCAGGTGCCGGCGCACCAGCTGCTCGCACGCCTGCGACAGCGCCACGAACCCGCCGGTGATGGCGGCGGTGCGCGTGCCGCCGTCCGCCTGCAGCACGTCGCAATCGAGGGTGATGGTGCGCTCGCCGAGGGCGCGCAGGTCCGCCACCGCGCGCAGCGAGCGCCCGATGAGGCGCTGGATCTCCTGGGTGCGTCCCGATTGCCGACCGCGCGCCGCCTCACGCGCGGTGCGCGTGTGGGTGGCGCGCGGCAGCATGCCGTACTCGGCGGTGATCCACCCCTGCCCCTTGCCGCGCAGGAACGGCGGCACCGTATCCTCGATGCTGGCCGTGCACAGTACCTGGGTATCGCCGAACTCCACCAGCACCGCTCCCTCGGCATGTTTGGCGTGACGGCGCTCGAAGCGCACGCGGCGCAGCGCGTCGGGGGCGCGTCCGGAGGGTCTGCCCACGCGCGCGCCTAGTTGCCCAGCCAGCGCAGCGCCGCTGCGGAGGTGTTGTCGCTTGCCGTTCCGGCGCGCTTCACGGCGCGCTCGCCGAGGCTCAGCAGCTTCTCGCGCAGCGCACCCGGCGTGCCGAGCTCGCCGGCGATCTCCTCGTCCTTGAGCGAGCCCCACAGCCCGTCGGTGCACACCATCAGCACGTCATCCGCCGCCAGCGGCCGGCGCCGGGTGAGCGACATGTCCGGCAGTATCGGGTCGCCGCCGAGACAGCATTCGACGAAGTTGCGCATCGGGTGATTGTGCGCCTGCTCGGCGTTGATGAGCCCCTCGCGCAGCAGCAGCTCGACGTGACTGTGGTCGCGGCTGCGGGCGAGCAGCGCGCCGTGGCGCACGTGGTACAGGCGGCTGTCGCCGACGTGCGCCCACCAGCTGGCGTGCTGCTGGATCAGGCACACCGCGCAGGTGGCGCGCGGGCGCTGCTCCATCGGCAGCTTGGCGCCGAGCTTCACCACCTGCTCGTGCGCGCGGCCGATGGTGAGATGCAGGAACCCGAGCGGATCGAACAGCGGCTGCGGCGAATGCCAGAATGCCTCGGTGATCACCTGCTGCGTGACCTGTGCGGCGCGCGCCCCGTGAGCGTGTCCGCCCATGCCGTCGACCACCAGCAGCAACGCGGCGTGCTCGGCCACCGCGGCACTCACCCGGTCCTGGTTTTCCTCCCGCCCGCCCAGCAGGCTGATGTCGGCGTATTCGACCCGCAAGCGAAATCCGTGCCTCTGTTAGACTTGCAGACGTTATATCACCTGCCACGGGCGCCAGCATGATCGCCAGCATGACCGGCTTCGCACGCCGTGAAAGCACCGGGTCGTGGGGCACGCTGGTGTGCGAACTGCGCAGCGTCAACCATCGTTTCCTCGAGGCGGGCTTCCGTCTGCCGGACGAGCTGCGCGCCGCGGAAGGCGAGCTGCGCACGCGGCTCGCGCGCCAGCTGCGCCGCGGCAAGGTCGACTGCACGCTGAGCTACCGCCGCCCGGTGAGCGCGGCCGGAGCGCTGGAAGTGGACAGCGCAGCGCTCGCCCGTTTGCTCGCCGCCGTCGAGCTGGTGACCCGTTCGCTGCGCGAGCCTTCGACGGTGAACGCACTCGAGGTGCTGCACTGGCCGGGCGTGCTGCGCGAGGACGCCGCCGGCGGCGAGCAGCTGCTCGCCGTGGCGTATGCGGTGTTCGAAGCCACGCTCGAGGATCTGGTGGCGGCGCGCGCGCGCGAGGGCGCGCGGCTGCGCGAGCTCCTCGAGCAGCGCTGCGCGAGCCTCGAGGCGCTGGTGACCGCGGTGCGCTCGCGCCTGCCGGAAGTGCAGGCACGGGTGCGCGCGCGGCTCGATGAGCGGCTCGCCGAGCTCGGCACCACCGTCGATCGCGAGCGGCTCGAGCAGGAGCTGGCGCTGCTGCTGCAGCGGCTCGATGTGGACGAGGAGCTCGAGCGCCTCACCGGCCACGTCGCCGAGGTGCGGCGCGTGATCGCCGGCGTGGAGCCCTCCGGCCGGCGTCTCGATTTCCTCATGCAGGAGCTCAACCGCGAAGCCAACACGCTGTCTTCCAAGTCCCAGGACCTCGAGACCACGCGCACCGCGGTGGACATGAAGGTCCTGATCGAGCAGATGCGCGAGCAGGTGCAGAACGCCGAGTAGCCACAGGCGAGGCAGGGGTTGAGCGGCGAAATGGGCAGCGCCCCGGGCGCAACGGCTCTCGCCGCAGGGCCGGCGGTCTTCCTCAGCTACGCCTCGGAAGACGCCGCGGCGGCGCATGAGGATCTGCGACGCGCTGCGCGCGGCTACTTCCGGCTCGAGTGGGAGCTCGCGATCGACCGCTCGCCGGCTCAGCTGAAGGTGAGCGTGCCGAGACCCGGGACGGTGACCACCACGGAAACCAGTGTGATGTTGCCCATGGCCTCCACCGAGTAGTTGACGGTGTCGGAGACCGCCGTGCCGTTCAGCGTGCCGCTGGCCATTACGCTCAACATCACCGTGGTGGCGTCCCGGGCGGTGACCGAGTAGGTCTCGGTCAGTGAACCGACCGGGACCTGGCTGCCCGGCACGTAATAGTTGCCGGAGCCCAGGGGTCCGGAGTCGCCCACCGTGAGCGTCGTCGGCAGGGGGTTTGTGCTCGTGTACAGGAACTCGTAGCTCGTGCCGTTGGTGGTCTCGGTGAGACCCAACGGGTTATAGGGATTCTCGAGGTAGTACACGGTGCTCGTTTGCGTTGCGAGCTGCGCGCCGTTGGCCGACACGCTGATCGTCACCGTGCTGCTGTGTGCCAGCTGGTTGTCGAACATGACGGTGCCGTTGTTCGGCGTCTCGCTGTAGACCGCCGTGTAGGTAACACCGTTGTACGTCGCCGTGAGCTGGCTTGACGGGATGGTGTAGGGCTGTCCCGGGGCGGCCGCGCTCTTGAGGCTCGGCATCGGGGACGGCATGCCGGAGCCGCCGCCACCCCCGCCGCAGGCGGCGGCGGCGGCGAGCGCCGCCGTCACGATCACGTTACGAATCCGTTGCATCGCTGCTCATGTTAGCGCCGCCCCGCGGTAGCGGGGGCCGCATTTGTACTTATGGCAGTCCCGGGTGAGAGACAATGCCGCTGGAGCAGCCCCATGTCCCAACCACTCGCGCCGCCGCCGCTCGCCTTGTACGTGCACTTTCCCTGGTGCGTGCGCAAGTGCCCGTACTGCGACTTCAACTCCTACACGCTGCACGGCGAGCTGCCGGAAGCGGCCTACCTCGCGCGCCTCACACGCGACCTGGCGGCGCAGGCTCCTGAGGTCGCCGGGCGCGAGGTGGTGAGCGTGTTTCTCGGCGGCGGCACGCCGAGCCTGTTCTCGCCTGCGGCCATCGCGCGGCTGCTGGAGACGGCGCGGCGGCTGCTGACGATCGCGCACGATGCCGAGATCACCCTCGAAGCCAACCCGGGCACGGTCGAGCGCGGCGCGTTCGGCGAATACCGCGCCGCGGGCGTCACGCGCGTCTCGCTCGGGGCGCAGAGTTTCGCGCCCGAGCAGCTCGCCGCTCTCGGCCGCATTCATTCGCCGGCCGAGACGCGCCGCGCGGCCGCGGAGCTGCACGCCGCGGGGATCGCCAACTTCAATCTCGATCTCATGTACGGGCTGCCCGGGCAGCAGGTGGCCGCCGCCGTGCGCGACGTGGAGGACGCGCTGGCGCTCGCGCCGGCGCACCTCTCGCATTACCAGCTCACCCTCGAGCCCGGCACCGTGCTGGCCGCGCATCCGCCGCCGCTCCCCGATGAGGACGCAGTGGCGGATATGCTCGCGGAGTGCGCCGTGCGGCTCGGCGCAGCGGGCCTGGTGCAATACGAGGTGTCGGCGTACGCACGCGCCGGCGCGCAGTGCCGCCACAACCTTAATTACTGGCGCTTCGGCGATTACCTCGGCGTCGGTGCCGGCGCGCACGGCAAGCTGACTTTCCCGGCGCGCGCCGAGATCGTGCGCACCACGCAGCTGCGCGAGCCGCGCCGCTATCTCGCGTCCGTCGACGCGGGTCCGGCGCGTCGCACGGTCGCCCCGGGCGAGCTGCCGTTTGAATTCATGTTGAATGCGCTGCGGCTGACGGGGGGCTTCGAGGCGGCGACTTTCCCGGCGCGCACCGGGCTTGAGTGGGCCGTGGTCGCCGGGCCGCTGCATGCCGCCGCCGCCCGCGGCCTGCTCGAGCTCACCGCGTGCGGTTACCAACCGACTGCCCGGGGGCTGCGGTTTCTCAACGAATTGCTGCTCGATTTTTTGCCGCAAACGCCTGGAAAGACCGGCGCTTCGTCATTGTCAATGGCCACGCCCGAGGTCAGCGTGGGCAACTGAGATAGCTTTATGCACAGCCCCGTGAGGGCATATCGGAGAATGAGTAAATTACGTGGCAATTTGGTTAAGACGCTGGACATGATGTACGTAAGTCACTGAGATCAAAGGTGGAAATTGCCTGATCATTTTTTGACCAAGGTAATAAATATGCAATGTCGCCGCGAAACCGCAGCCTCGCGGCGGAGGTCATCCACAGACTTGTCCACAGCTTCTGTGGATAAGGAACGTGCCCCCGGGGGAGCTGCGGACCGCCTCCCCTGGCGCCCGGCTTGAGCCCCTCCGGTCGTGCCGCTACACTCGCGCGCCCTTTAACTTTCCCTGCGGCCGCCCCATGTAAGCGGCCGGTCCGCACCGCAACGAGCCCGCCATGAAAGCCGCGATCCACCCCGAGTACCGAGAGATCACCGTCACCTGCACGTGCGGCAACACTTTCAAGACCAGCTCGACCCTCGGTCATGATCTGCAGGTCGAGGTGTGCTCGAACTGCCATCCTTTCTACACGGGCAAGCAGAAGATCGTCGATACCGCCGGCCGCGTGGACAAGTTCCGCAGGAAGTACGCGGCCGTGTCCGGCGCCAAGTAAGCCCTGCCGGCGCGGGACCCGCGCCGGCCGCTTGCCTCACCTCCTTAATAGATGCCGCCACGGCGCAACGGCCGCGCGCGTTCCCTGCCGCGCAGCGCGGCCGGCGGGCAGCGTGCCGCTGGTGCGCGCCCCCCGCTGCCTACCAGCGAGTAGGGCAGCCCGGTGCCTTGATTCGGCGCACGGACCATGTAAGTCTCTTTTTGCTCGTGCGCCCGCGCGAGCGGCGGCGGGCTTTGAGCGCTGCGTCCACATGGAACAGCGGCTGCGGTGATGAAGGACAAGACCGGCAAGACCTTCGAGCTCAGCGACGCGGCCAGCGGCCGGCGCGCGCAGCTGCCGGTGCGTGAGGGCAGCCTCGGGCCTGCGGCGCTCGACATCACCGACCTGCACAAGGCGCTCGGCGTCTTCAGCTACGACCCGGGTTTCGGCATGACCGCGGCGACCGACAGCCGCATCACCTACATCGACGGCGACGCGGGTGTGCTGCTCTATCGCGGCTATCCGATCGAGCAGCTCGCGGAAAAGAGCTCGTTCATGGAGGTCGCCTACCTGCTGCTGCTCGGGGAGCTGCCGACGGCGAAGCAGTTGGAGGAGTTCACCGACAACATTCGTTATCACACCATGATCAACGAGTGGCTGCTGCGCTTCTTCAACGGCTTTCATGCCAATGCCCACCCCATGGCGATGGTGTCGGGCGTCGTGGCTTCGATGGCGGCTTTCTATCACGACACCATGGACATCCATAACCCGCGCCACCGGGAGATCTTCGCCCACCGCATCATCGCCAAGATCCCGACCATCGCGGCCGCCGCGCACAAGCACTCGCTCGGGCAACCTTTCATCTATCCGCGTAACGATCTCAGCTACACCGGCAACCTCCTCAACATGCTGTTCGCGGTGCCGTGCGAGCCGTACCCGCTCGATCCGTTGGCCGCGGAGGCGCTCGACCTGCTGTTCGTGCTGCACGCCGACCACGAGCAGAACGCCAGCACCTCGACCGTGAGGCTCGCCGGCAGCACCGGCGCCAACCCCTACGCGGCGATCTCCGCCGGCGTCTCGGCGCTCTGGGGGCCGGCCCACGGTGGGGCGAACGAGGCGGTGCTGGCGATGCTCGAGCAGATCGGCGCGGTCGATAACATCCCGAAGTACTTGGCGATGACCAAGGACAAGTCGAGCCACTTCCGCCTGATGGGTTTCGGGCATCGCGTCTACAAGAACTTCGACCCGCGCGCCAAGATCATCCGCGCGATGTGCCACAAGGTGCTCAGGCAGCTCGGCCGCACCGACAGCCCGCTGTTCGAGCTGGCGCTGCGCCTCGAGGAGATCGCGCTCAAGGACGACTACTTCATCGAGCGCAAGCTCTACCCGAACGTGGACTTCTACTCGGGCGTCATCTACAGCGCCATCGGCATCCCGCGATCGATGTTCACGGTGATGTTCGCGATCGCGCGGACCGTGGGGTGGGTGGCGCACTGGCAGGAAATGATCTCGGATCCGTCGATGCGCATCGGCCGGCCGCGGCAGCTGTACACCGGTCCGCAGCGCCGCGACTACGTCGACATCGCCCGGCGCGTCTGAGGCCGCTGCGGCGGCGCGTCCGTCAGTCGCGCGTTTCCTCGATCAGCCGGCCGTTCAGCGGCTGCACCGGTCGGGCGTTGTCGGGGTAGTGCGCCGCATACTGCTGCACCTGCGCTGCCGAAGCCTCCACCGGCGACTTGAGCACGAACCAGCGGACGTGCTCGGTGCACGGCGGCGTCGTCAGCGAGCCCTCGAAGGTGTAGTAGCCGCGCTGCGCCGGCAGCAGCTCCCCAAGCTGCAGAGTGGCGCCGGCCACCGAGGTTTCCGGCTTGCCGCTGGGGAAGCTGTCGAACACCGGCTTCAGGAACGCGTTGGTCTTTCCCTGGCGGATGAGAACCGCCACCACGGCGAGCTCGCCCTTGGCGTTCCGGTGCACCAGATGAGCGACCAGGGCGTAGCGGCGTCCGTGGATACGCTCCTCGCTCGGCCGGTGGAAGTGAAACTGCAGCAGATCATAATGCTCGCCGCCGACCGTGATGCCGCCGCTGCCGGTCGCAGCGTTCACCTGCATGGAATGTCCGGTGTCGGTGACCGTGAGCGGCGTCGGCTGGTAGGCAAACTCGATGGGCGGCAGCGATTTCGCCACCGCTGACTTGATGTCGATCGGCGACTGGCGCTTGCCGACTCCGCAGGTGGCAAAGGCCGGATCCTCGCTGGCCCAGTGATCAGGCCCGTTCTCGCCCGAGTAACTCCAGTGCGGCGAGCCGCTGTCGGCGCGCGCCGCCGGCGCCGTGGTCAGCAGGAGGCCCGACAGTAGTGCCGTCAGGGCCGAGGACTTGGCGAATCGCTGCATGTGGCTCTCCTAGGGCTGCTCGAGCAGCGCCTCGACCTCGACCGTGTTGGCGCGCCGCATCGGGCGCCCGTCCACCGGGCTCACCGGCGCCTGGCGGATGCCGTCGGTCGGGAACACCGTGGCCTCGATCGACTGCTGCTCGATCTCAAAGCGCACGCCCGGGAAGGCGCGCACCTGCTCGGCGTCGAAACGCACGCGCTTCTCGGTCACCTCGTGGGGAATGCCGTGGTCGAGCAGCTTGAGCGTGACTGACTCAGCGCGCTCGGTGAACAGGTGCAGCTGCACCTCGGAGTGCTCGGTGGCGGTGCCGGAGAGCACCGCACCCACCAGCCGGGGTGAGAATTCGCTCAGGCAGCGCATCGCCGAGAGTGCCGCGCGGCGCTGCGCATACAGCGCGCTCAGGTACGACTGGCCGCCGAACAGGCGCTGATACTCCGCCAGCGCGCTTTCGATCTCGCTGTTCTTCGGCAACAGCGCCGCCCCGTCCACCACCCCGAGGCGCTCGGCGGCCTTGCGTTTGGCGATGAGGAAATCGTGCACGCCGTGCTCGGCCATGATACGCGCGGCTTCCTGCGCGAGCGCGCGCCGCAGGTTATCGCCGCGCGTCGGGTGTCGCTTCACTCTCGTTCCCCGTCAGAAGATCGGCTCGCTGCTCGCCTGGCCCTCCGGGCCCTGCACCACGTTGCCGGGCTCGTTGGTCGCCGGCAGATGATTCACCATGAACAGCTCCGGGATGCCGTCCGGATTTTCGGCGCTGACGAGCGTGCCGGTCTCCGGCGAGATCCGCAAGGTCACGATCCCGTCGGGCATCGTCCGGTGCAGCTCGGGCACGCCCTTCAGCGCCTCGCGCATGAAGTGGATCCAGATCGGCAGTGCCGTGCGCGCGCCCTCTTCGGCCTCCCCGAGCGGCCGCTCCTGGTCGAAGCCGACCCACGCGGTGGCCACCAGATTGGGCGTGAAGCCGTTGAACCAGGTGTCCTTGGCCTCGTTAGTGGTACCAGTCTTGCCGGCGATGTCGCTGCGGTTCAAAGCGAGGGCGCGCCGCCCGGTGCCGCGCCTGATCACATCCGCCATCATGTCCGCCATGACATAGGCGTTCTGCGCAGTGATGACCCGGGGTGCGGCCTCGGAGGAGGCGAGCGGCGGCGGCTCACCGTGCGAGCTCTCGGCGCGCCCCGCGGCCTGCGCCGGCTGCGAGACGCGCAGCGCCGCGCCCTGCTGCGGCGCGCCCACGTCGCACTCCGGGCACACCTTGCGCGGCGCCGCGCTCCACACCACCCGGCCGGCCGCATCCTCGATGCGCTCGATGAAGTACGGCGCGACTTTATAGCCGCCGTTGGCGAACACGGCATAGCCGGCGGCGACGTCGAGCGGCGTCGCCTCGAGCGTACCGAGCGCGAGCGTGAGATCGCGCGGCATGGTCTTGGGGTCGAAGCCGAAGCGGCTGATGTAGTCGACCGCGGTGGGGATCCCGATCTCCTTCAGCACCCGGATCGAAACCAGGTTGCGCGAGCGCACCAGCGCCTCGCGCAGGCGCGTCGGGCCGCCGAACTCGCGGGTGGAGTTCTCCGGGCGCCAGGTGTCTTCGTTGCTCGTGCCCTCGAGCACGATGGGCGCATCGAGCAGCACGGTCGCGGGAGTGAGTCCGTTCTCGAGCGCCGCCGAGTACAGGAAGGGCTTGAAGCCCGAGCCGGGCAGGCGGTGCGCCTGGGTTACGCGGTTGTACTTGTTGGTGAAGTAATCGAAGCCACCGACCAGGGCGACGATGCTGCCGTCGTTCGGGTCGAGCGCCACCAGCGCGCTCTGCGCTTCCGGGATCTGGGCGAGCTGCGCGTGCCCGGCGTCATCGGCGACGACGTAGATCACGTCGCCGCGGCTGAGCACCTGCGCGGCGTCCTTGGGCGAGGGCCCGACCGTGTCGTTGCGCAGCTCCTTGCGCGCCCACGACAACCCGTCCCAGTCGATCTCGACCGGGCCGAGCGACTTCACGTACGCGCGCGCGCTTTTCTCCGTCACCGCCGTCACGATCGCCGGCGCGAGATTGCCGATGGCAGCGTACTCCTCGACCCGGTCGGCGTAATCCGGCTCAGCGTGTGCCGGCAGATCCACGTGTCCGGCCGGACCGCGCCAGCCATGGCGGCGGTCGTACTCGATCAGTCCCACGCGCACCGCGCGGTTGGCGGCGGCCTGCAGCCGTCCGTCGATGGTCGTGAACACCTTGTAGCCGGTGCTCTCGGCGCTCGCGCCGAAGCGCTGGCGCAGCTCGAGGCGCGCCATCTCCGCGACGTACGGGGCTTCGACGTCGTAGAGCGGCGCGTGCGCGCGCGCCTGCATCGGCTCCTTGTTGGCGGCTTCGGCGGTGGCGGCGTCGATGAAGCCGAGCTCGCGCATGCGCCGCAGCACGTACGCGCGGCGCTGCGTGGCGAGCTCCGCATTCACGATCGGGTTGTAGCGTGAGGGCGCCTTGGGGACGCCGGCGATGGTGGCGGCTTCCGCGACGTCGAGTTTGTCGAGGGTCTTGCCGAAGAAGGCCTCCGCAGCCGCCGCCACGCCGTAGGAGCGCTGACCGAAGAAGATGACGTTCAGGTACAGCCCGAAGATCTCCTGCTTGGTGAACTCGTGCTCCATGCGGTAGGTGACGAAGGTCTCCTGGAGCTTGCGGCGGTAGGTCTTGTCGAGGTTGAGAAACATGTTGCGGGCCGCCTGCATGGTGATGGTGCTGGCGCCCTGGGTCTTGTCGCCGGAGATGAAGTCGATGAGCACCGCACGCACGACGCCGAAGTAGTCGATGCCGTGGTGCTCGAAGAAGCGCTCGTCCTCGGCGGCGACAAAAGCGTGCTTGACGAGATCGGGGATCTGATCGTAGGTGACCGGGATGCGGCGCTGCTCGCCGATCTGGGCGATCAGCGCGCCACTGCGCGTGTACACGCGCAGCGGCACCTGCAGTTCGACGTTGCGCATCACCTCGAGCGAGGGGAGCGAGGGCACCAGATACACGTAGCTGCACGCCAATGCGTAGGCGCCCAGGAGTGTGATCAGGATCACACTGCCTGTAAGGATCGCCGCAAGGCGAAAGTAATTCCATTTCACAGAAACCGGTTACCTCTGCTTGCGCTCCCTGCGAGGGCTATGCATAGTACCTGCTGATTCTTGGGCAAACTCACCGAAAGGTGGGGACGCAAAGCCTCCGGTCTACGGGATGTAAGTGCCTATGACAGCGGGGTTGCCGGTTCGAACGTTAACGCACTCCGAACCTGTGGGCCATGCGCCCTTCGCGGAGCGGCGCTTCGATCGACCGATCCCGCGCAGCACTGGTTCCGTACGCTTGAGGCGCGCGACGTCCCCGATAGGACGTTTTGACAGTAGCAAAGCGCATTGGTTGTTCGCCGCCGCGCCCGCCGCTGCGCGTGACGCTCTCGGCAGGGGTGAGGCTCCTCACCGACCCGACCTGCCGGTTCCGTGAGCCCCCTCACGTTCAATTTAACTATGCGCTGATATATATTGTCTCCCGATGTATACAGGGCGGTCACTTTCAGGCGTAATATCCTGAAAAGGAACTAAAAATGTTGCTTCTGCAGCGCAAATACCGCCCGCTCCTCGGACTCGATATCACGACCTCGTCGGTCAAGCTCATCGAGCTCGCCATGGCCGGCGGCCAATACCGCGTTGAAGCCTATGCTGCCGAGCCGACGCCGCAGAATGCCATCAACGAGAAGGCGATCGTGGATGCGGACGCGGTCGGCGAGGCGATCCGCCGGGCGGTGAAGCGCGCCGGCGCCAAGAGCAGCGAAGTGGCGGTGGCCATCTCCGGCGACGCGGCGATCACCAAGGTGATCCAGATGCCGCGCTCGCTGCGCGCGGGCGATCTGGAGTCCCAGGTCGAGATGCAGGCCGATCAGTACATCCCCTTCCCCATGGACGAAGTCAGTTACGACTTCGAGGTGCTCGGTCCCAACGACAAGGATCCCGAGTCGAATGACGTGCTGCTGGTAGCCACGCGCACCGAGAACGTCGAGCAGCGCCAGTCGGCGGTGAAG
>DASPPI010000110.1:0-2879 GCA_035625615.1 Steroidobacteraceae bacterium
ACGGGGCGCATTCCAACCTGTGCGTGAATCAGCTGCGCCTCAACGCGACTGAGGCCCAGGCGGCCCACTACCTGCCGCGGCTCGTGAGCGGCGAGCACGTCGGGGCGCTCGCCATGTCCGAGCCCGCGGCGGGCTCGGACGTGGTCGGGATGCAGCTGCGCGCCGACCGGCGCGGCGCCGGCTATCTCCTCAACGGGCGCAAGATGTGGATCACCAACGGACCCGACGCGGACGTGTTCGTGGTATACGCCAAGACCGACCCCGGCGCCGGTCCACGCGGCATCAGCGCCTTCATCGTCGAGCGTGGCACCGCCGGCTTCAGTACCGCGCAGAAGCTCGACAAGCTCGGCATGCGCGGTTCGGGCACCTGCGAGCTGGTATTCGAGGACTGCCTGGTCCCGGCGGAGAATCTGCTCGGCAGCGAGAACGGCGGGGTACGCGTGCTCATGAGCGGGCTCGACTACGAGCGCGTGGTGCTCGCCGGCGGCTCCCTCGGGCTCATGGCGGCGGCGCTCGATGTGGTGCTGCCCTACGTGCGCGAGCGCCGCCAGTTCGGCCAGCCGGTCGGCACGTTCGAGCTGATGCAGGGCAAGATCGCCGACATGTACGCGGCGCTCAACGCCTCGCGCGCCTACGTGTACGCCGTGGCGCGCGCCTGCGACGCCCGCACAGTGCGCCGGCGCGACGCCGCCAGCTGCATCCTGTTCGCCGCCGAGCGCGCCACGCACGCCGCTCTCGAGGCCATTCAGGCACTCGGCGGTAACGGCTACATCAACGACTACAGCGCCGGCCGCCTGCTGCGCGATGCCAAGCTCTACGAGATCGGCGCCGGCACCCAGGAGATCCGCCGCATGTTGATCGGACGCGAGCTGTTCGAGGCTGCGGCGTGAGCGTGCAATTCAACAAGGTGCTGATCGAGCCCGCCTACCGCAAGGTGGCGGCGGCCATCGGCGCGCGTATCCTCAGCCGCGCGCTGCCCGAGGGCGAGCGGCTGCCGCCGGAGACCGAGCTCGCCCGGCAGTTCGGCGTCAACCGTTCCACGGTCCGCGAGGCGCTGCGCGAGCTCGAGAGCCGGGGACTCCTGCAGCGCCGCCCGGGCTCGAAGCTCATGTCCGTGAGCCGGCCGCAACAGACGGCGGTGGCCACCGGCATCAGCCAGGCGCTGCTGCTGCACAACGTCACGGTGCGCGACGTGTGGGAGGCGCTCAGCATTCTCGAGCCGCCGCTCACGGCCGCCGCGGCCCGTGCCCGCAGCGCCGCCGACCTCGCGGGCATCGCCGCTGCGGCGGAGGCATTCGCCGCCGAGCGCGCGGATCCTGACAGGGCCGTGCGCCACACCGCCGAGGTGTTCCGCTGCATCGGGCGGGCGACCCACAACCCGGTGCTCGCTCTGGCGCAGGAGCCGCTGCTGCAGCTGCTCGAGCCCTCGTTGCGCGTCATGATCGACAAGGTGCCGCAGGCGCGCGCGCGCATCGCCGCCGCCCACCGGCGCCTCCTGGAAGCGCTCGAGGCGCGCGATGCGGACGGGGCGCTGGCGTGGATGGCGCGCCATATCCGCGACTTCCGCAAGGGCTACGAGATCGCCGGCATCGACCTCGAGCTGCGGGTGACGGTGGCCGCAGGCTAGTGCGACGCCGGTCGCGCCGGGCTGCCGCGCCGACGTGACGGAGGTCACCGAATGCCCTGCGCCGGCAGCCGCGGGGGCGCGCCGCGAGTATGCTCCGCCGCGGGCCTGGCTTTCCCCTAAGGCAGTGGCGTCATGTTGTCATTCCTGGTGTTCCTGTTCCTGCTGGTCGCCGTCATCGGCTACCTGATCGGCGTCTACAACGGTCTGGTGCGCGTGCGCGCCGCGGTGAAGCTCGCCTGGTCCGACATCGACGTGCTGCTGGTGCAGCGCCACGACGAGCTGCCGAAGCTGGTCGAGGTGTGCAAGCAGTACATGCAGTACGAGGCCGGCACCCTCGAGCGGGTCATGCGCGCGCGCAGCGGCGTCGATGCGGCGCGCAGCTCCGGCAGCATGAGCTCCCTCGGCGCCGCGGAGCGCGAGCTGCGCAGCGGCCTCACCGGGCTCTATGCAGTGGCCGAGAATTACCCGCAGCTCAAGGCGAGCGAGCCGTTCCGCCACCTGCAGGAGCGTATCAGCGGCCTGGAAACCGCCATCGCCGACCGCCGCGAGGTCTACAACGATGCGGTCAACATCAACAACGTGCGCATCGCCACGTTCCCCGACGTGCTGGTCGCGCGCCTCGGTGATTTTCCGCCCGCGCAGCTGCTGCATTTCGAGGCCGATCAGAAGGCCGATGTCAATCTGAAGGCGGCGTTCTCCGCCTGAGGAGCCGGCCCGCTCGCGGAGCACCCGATCCGTGACTGGTCACCAGCCGCCGCCCTACCCGGTCATCGCCGTGATCGCGGCGGCGCTGGCACTGTTTGCGCTGTGGCGCTTCTTCGCGCGGCTGCGCCGCGAACGGCTCGTGGCCGACACCCCGGAGGTGCGCATCCGCTCCGCCGCCCAGGGTTACGTCAAGGTCGTCGGCCACGCGCAGCCCGCCGGGCCCGCCCCGACGGCCTCCCCGCTGACCTCGCGCCCGTGCGTGTGGTGGAGCTACGAGATTGCACACCAGGAGCGCGACTCGAAGGGCAACTCGCGCTGGAGCGTCTCCGAGAGCGCGACCAGCGTCGAGCCGTTCGTGCTCCTCGATGGGGACGCGCAATGCCTGGTCGGCCCGGTCAAGGCGGAAATCATCCCGACGACGCGCAACGTCTGGTACGGCGACGACTCCTGGCCGCCGGGACCTCCGCCCGACGATCCCATTCCGATGCTGCACACCGGCCACTGGCGCTACACCGAGCGGCTGCTCGGAGTCGGCGACCAGCTGTGC
>DASPPI010000111.1:0-4719 GCA_035625615.1 Steroidobacteraceae bacterium
GATCGGCCGGCGCTGCGCGATATCGTGTTCTCCGACCCCAAGGCACGCGCGGACCTGGAGGCACTGACGCATCCGGCCATCGGGGCGGCCTTGGAAGCGCAGTCCGCAGCCGCCGGCGGCCCGTACCAGATCCTGGTCATCCCGCTGCTGGTCGAGAAGAATCTCGCCGCCCACGTCGACCGCGTGCTGGTGGTCGATTGCGACGAGGCGCTGCAGGTGCGTCGTCTGCGCGAGCGGGACGGCTCGACGGCCGCGCAGGTGCAGGCCATCCTGAGCGCGCAGGTTGCGCGCGCTGCGCGGCTCAAGGCCGCCGACGACGTCATCCACAACGATGCGGACCTGAGCGCCGTGCGCGATCAGGTGGCGGCGCTGCACGCACGTTACCTGGAGCTCGCCGCCCGGCCGCGCGCCTGACGAGCGCCGCGCGTGCCGTTTACGGGCGGCGCGTGCGTCAAGCACAATAGGCGGGTGATGCAATCCGCCGTATCCGAATCCGTGGCCAGCGCCCCGGCGCCCGCAGCCGGCATGCTGGTGTTCGAGCAGCCGCTCAACGAGCGCATGCGCACGTTCCTGCGGCTCGATTTCCTCTACAACCAGGCGCTCCATCACAACGAGATGGCCAGTCCCTGGGGCAGTCGCGCCGCGATGGCGAGTCTCATCGACGTTCTCGCCATCACCACGCGCGGTGACGTGCGCTCGGATGTGCTGAAGGAGCTCGAGGGTCAGCTCGCCACGCTCGGCGAGTTTCAGTCGAACCCCGGTGTCGACGCGCAGCGCCTGAAGACGCTCATGGCGAATCTCGAGCGCCTGCGCACCGACCTGATGAGTGCCGGGTCGGCATTCCTGCAGCCGCTGCGCGACTCGGAGTTCGTCAGCGCCATCAAGCACCGCAGCGCGATCCCCGGGGGCACGTGCGAGTTCGATCTGCCGGATTACTACTTCTGGCTGGCGCAGCCGCAGGAGGCGCGCATGCGCGCCTTCAATCAGTGGCTGGGACTGCTGCGTCCGCTGTGCGACGCGATCGCGGAGCTGCTGTGGCTGACCCGCCAGAACGGCCGCAGCCGCCAGGAGCTCGCCCGCGGCGGCAGCTTCAGTCTCACCTTCGACCGGGACAACCCGCTGCAGCTGCTGCGCATCTCGCTGCCCGCATCCGCGGGTCTCTATCCTGAGATCAGCGGCAGTCACCATCGTTGCAGCGTGCGCTTCCTGAAGTGGAACGGCCTGGCGACCCGCCCGACGCAGACCGAAGCCGACGTCGAGTTCCTCCTCAGTTGCTGCGCCTGAGCGCCTGAGCCTGCCCGCGATGAGCCCGGTCCGCGTCCAGTGCCCGACGTGCCAGCGTGATTTGGACTGGGAGACGGCACCGTTCCGGCCATTCTGCAGCGAGCGCTGCCGGCTGATCGATCTGGGCGCCTGGCTGTCGGAGCAGCGGGCGATCGCGGGTGAGAGCGCCCCGGCGGAAGAGAACCCCGTCACAGATGCTGATTTCCGGAACCGGGAAAATTAATCAATGCGGTTTCGGTTAACTGCGTTTGGGCTGCACCTGCTCGGCAGCGCCTGCGCCCTGACAGTGGTTCTCGGCGCTCTTTACTTCGGCTGGTATCGCTGGCCGGGCTGGTATCTCTCCAGCGTGCTGCACGTGGTCGGGATCGTGGTGCTGGTGGACGTGGTCATCGGTCCGACACTGACTCTGATCGTCGCGAATCCCGGCAAAGCGCGGCGCGCGCTGACGCGCGACATCGCGATGATCGTGACGGTGCAGCTGGCCGCGCTCATCTACGGCGGCGTGACCCTGTGGAGCGGCCGGCCGCTCTACTACACGTTCTCGGCGGATCGCCTGGAGTTCGTGCAGGCTTCCGACCTCGACGACGCGGAGATTGCGCTGGCGCGCCAGCGCAATCCGTCGCTCGCTCCGCACTGGTCCAGCCGGCCGCGCTGGGTGTGGGCGCCGCTGCCGGAAGACCCCCGCGAAGCCATGGAGATCGTCAACTCCAACGTCCTCGCCGGGGGTAAGGACGTCATCGACATGCCGCGCTACTTCAAGCCGTGGGAGCAGGGGCTGCCGCGACTGCGCGATCAGCTCGCGCGCATAGACGACATCAAGTACTTGAGCAAGGCCGAGAAGCAGTCGCTGCGCGCGCGCCTGTCTGCGGCGGGCCTCCCGCCCGATGAGCGCAATGCGCTCGTCATGTGGGGAGGCTCGCGGCGTCTGCTCGCGGTGTTCGATCCCACGACGCTGCGCATCCGGGCGCTGCTGGTGCCGAGCTAACTCACTGCGCCGGCGCTGCCGACCCCACCGGCGCCGCCGGCGCCGTGACCCCCAGCCACTTCGCCAGGAACGCCCACTGATCCGCGAAGTCGTCGATCTGCATCCACACCGGCTTCCCGGCGCCGTGACCGGCGCGGGTCTCGATGCGGATCAGGATGGGATTCGGGCAGATCTGCGCGGCCTGCAGCGCCGCGGCGAACTTGTAGCTGTGCCAGGGAACCACGCGATCGTCGTGATCGGCCGTCGTCAAGAGGGTCGGCGGGTAGCACACGCCCTTCTTCACGTTCTGTACGGGCGAGTAGGCGTACAGCGCCTTGAACTGCTCCGGGTCCTCCGACAGACCGTAGTCGGACGACCATTGCCGGGCGTTGGCGCTGGCGGTGTGATAGCGCAGCATGTCCAGCACGCCGACGGCGGGCAGCGCCGCGCCGAACAGGTCCGGCCGCTGCGTCAGCACCGCCCCGACCAGGAGTCCGCCGTTGCTGCGGCCGTGTATGCCTAAGCGTGCGGGCCGGGTGTAGTACTGATTGATGAGATACTGCGCCGCGGCGATGAAATCATCGAATACGTGCTGCTTGTTGGCGAGCGTACCGGCTTTGTGCCAGGCCTCGCCGTACTCGCCCCCGCCGCGCAGGTTGGCCTCGGCATACGCGCCGCCCAGCTCGAGCCACGCCTCGACCGCCGGCCGGTAGACCGGCGTGAGCGAGACGTCGAAGCCGCCGTAGCCATACAGCAGCATCGGCTGGTTGCCGTCCTTCACCAGGTCGCGCCGGTGCGTGATGTACATCGGCACGCGCGTGCCGTCCTTGCTGGGGTAGAACACCTGTTCGGTGACGAATTGCGACGCCGCCTGCGGTGCGCGCGCCTCGCGCCACAGCGTCGCCTGGTTGGCCGGCACGTCGAAGCGGTAGATCCTGGACGGCGTCAGGTAGTCCGTATAGGAGAAGAAGGTCTCGCTCTGGGCGCCTTCGCCCGTGAAGCCCTCGATCCGCCCCAGGCCCGGCAGCGGCACCTCGCCCACGGGGCGGCCGTCGCGCTCGTACACCCGCGCGACGCCGTGAGCGTTCTCCACGTACTTGGCGATGATCCGGCCGCCGACGTAGCTGGCCTCCTCGAGCGCGGTCGCCCCTTCCGGCACGACGATGCGCCCCGCTGACGGATCACGCACGTCGACGGCGATGACCCTTCCCAGGGGCGCGTCGCGCGTGGTGCGAAAGTACAGGTCGTGGCCGCGCGCGCCGATGAAGGTGTAGAGCCCGTCCCAGCCGGCGAACAGCGGCCGTGCCTTCTGCCCGCTCTGGCGCAGATCGAGCAGATCGACGCCGTTTTTCTCGTAGCCCTCGACCAGCGTGATGACCAGGTAATGCCCGTCCTCGGTCACCCGCGCCATCGGCACGTGGGTCGGGTGGTTGGTCACCTCGTAGACGAGCCGGTCGTGATCCTGCGCCGTGCCGAGCCGGTGGAAGTACACCGACGGGCGGCCGGAGTCGTCGCCGCGTCCGTCGGGCAGCGCCGGGTAACGGCTGTAGTACACGCCCGAGTCATCGCGCGCCCAGGAGACGCCCCAGAACTTGGTGAAACGCAGCGTGTCCGGCAGGTCGGCGCCGTCGGCGACCCGCCGGAAGCGCCACACCTGCCAGTCGCTGCCGCCGTCCGAGAGCGCGTACGCGACCACGCCGCCGTGTACGTCGGGGGTGAACTCCGACAGTGCGATGGTGGCATCCGCGCGCGCGCCGTTGGGGTCGAAAAGCACGCGGGCCGGCCCCGCGAGCGTGTCGGCCACCATCAGCACGCTCTGGTTCTGGCTGCCGTCGTTGTGAAGATAGAAGTAGCGGTCGCCGCGCTTTACCGGGACGTCGAAGCGCTCGTAGTTCCACAGCTCGGTGAGGCGTGTCTTGAGCCAGGCGCGCGCCGGCAGCGCCGCCAGCTTGGGCACCGACAGCGCATTCTGAGCCTGCACCCAGTCGCGCACGGCGGGCGAGTCGAGATTCTCGAGCCAGCGGTAAGGATCCTCGACCTTGGTGCCGAAATAGTTGTCTGGTACGGGCGAGCGCGCCGTGATCGGGTAGATCGGCGCGTTGGCGGCCGGCGGCAGGCCCACCGCGGTCTCGGTCGCGGTGGGTATCGGCTTGCCGCCCGGCCCGCTGCCCGGAAACGGCTGCGGACCGCCGCTCAGCAGGGGACTGTTGCAGGCGGCGAGCAGCAGAGCGACGGCCGCGGCGAGCGTCACGGCCACGGCCGGGCCGAAAAAGCGCGCGGTCCTCATCGCCTCGCCTTCAGGGGAACTTGATCTTGCCGCCCCCCGCCGCCGGCGCCGGACCGACGCTGCCGCCGACCTCGGGCACCACGATCCGCGAGGCGGCTTCGCGGCGCAGCTCGCGCGCCTCGTCGATCGCCTGCTCGAGCGCCACCTTCACGCCCTGCGGGAACTTCCGCAGCGCCTCCTCGAG
>DASPPI010000112.1:0-2603 GCA_035625615.1 Steroidobacteraceae bacterium
CACGCTGCGCCTGGAGGCGGGCATGAACCTGTACGGCAACGACATGGACGAGAGCACGCAGCCGTTCGAGTCGGGCCTCGGGTGGACGGTGGCCATGGAGCCGCGCGGGCGCGCCTTCATCGGCCGCGAGGCGCTCGAGGCGGTCGCGAGCCGCGGCTCGCAGCGCAAGCTGGTGGGCCTGCTGCTCGAGGACCGCGGCGTGCTGCGCAGTCACCAGAAGGTCCTGGTGCCGGGCGCCGGCGAAGGCGAGATCACCAGCGGCACGTTCTCCCCCACGCTCGAGCGCTCGATCGCCTTGGCGCGCGTGCCGGCGGCCACCGCCGACAGAGTGCAGGTGGATATCCGCGGCAAGCTGCTGAGCGCACGGGTCGTGAAGCCCCCGTTCGTGCGCGCCGGCAAGCCCCTGGTCGCTTGAGCGAAGGATCACTCCATGAGCAATGTTCCCGCCGATCTGCGATACACCAGGTCCCACGAGTGGCTGCGCACGTTGAGTGACGGCACGGTCGAGGTCGGCATCACCGATCACGCCCAGCACGCCCTCGGCGACATGGTGTTCGTCGAAGTGCCCGAGGCTGGACGCGCCGTGAAAGCCGGTCAGCCGTGCGCGGTGGTTGAGTCGGTGAAGGCGGCATCGGATGTGTATGCGCCGCTCGCCGGGGAGATCACGGCCGGGAACGGCAAGCTGGCCGATGCGCCGGAGACGGTCAACGCCCAGCCCTACGGCGAGGGCTGGCTGATGCGCCTCAGGCCGGCGCCCGGAGCGCTGGCGGCAGCGGAGCTCCTGTCGGCGGCGGACTACCAGAAGCTGCTGGATGCGGAGGCCGGCTGATGGCCTTCATTCCCCATACCGAAGCCGATGTTGCGGCGATGCTCGCTGCGATCGGCGCACAACGTATCGAGGATCTGTTCGACGAGATCCCGGCGGAGCTGCGCATCGGGGCGCTCGCCGGCGTGCCCGAGGCGCTCAACGAGATGGAGATCGGCCGCTTGATGAGCGAGCGCGCCCGCCGCGACGGCCTGGCGCTCAGCTTCCTCGGTGCCGGCGCCTACGAGCACCACATTCCGGCGGCAGTGTGGGCGATCGTGACGCGCGGGGAGTTCTACAGCGCCTACACGCCCTATCAGGCGGAGGCGAGCCAGGGCACGCTGCAGCTGATCTACGAGTTCCAGACGATGATCGCGCGCCTCACCGCCATGGACGTCGCCAACGCCTCGATGTATGACGGGGCCTCTGCCACCGCGGAAGCGGCCCTGATGGCCGTGCGCGCCAACCGCAAGTCGACGTCCGCGCGCATTCTGATGCCGACCACCGTCCATCCGCACTACCGCAGGGTGGCCGCCACCACCACCTGCAATCAGGGGCTCAGGTTCGAGCAGTTGCCCTACTGCGCGGAGGAGGGCATCACACCGGCGGCATCACTCGCCCGCTTCGAGGGCCACGACGTCACCGCGCTGGTAGTGCAGCAGCCGAATTTCTTCGGACGCCTGGAGGATGTGGATGCGCTCACTGACTGGGCGCACGCGCATGGGATACTGGTGATCGCCGTCGTCAATCCCACCTCGCTCGCCTTGCTCAAGCCGCCGGGGCAGTGGGGGGCGCGCGGCGCCGATATCGCGGTAGGCGAGGGCCAGCCGCTCGGCGTGCCGTTGTCGGGGGGCGGGCCGTACTTCGGCTTCATGACCACGCGCATGGAGTACGTGCGGCAGATGCCCGGGCGTATCGTAGGGCGCACGCTCGATGCCGCCGGTCGCGGCGGGTTCACGCTCACGCTGCAGGCGCGCGAACAGCACATCCGTCGCGCCAGGGCCACGTCCAACATCTGCACCAACCAGGGTCTGGCGGTCACCGCGGCTACCATCTATCTGTCGCTGATGGGCCCGCTGGGGCTCGAGCGCACCGCAGCCGCCGCCCATGGGCGCGCGCGCGAGCTCACTGCGGCGCTCACGCGCCTACCGGGCGTGCGGACGGCGTTCGCCGGTCCGTTCTTCCACGAGGCGGTGCTGCAGCTCGACCGGCCGGCAGCGCCGGTGCTGGCCACGCTCGGCAGCCGCGGCATCCTCGGCGGCCTGGCGCTCACTGGTTATTATCCCGAGCTCGGCAGCGCGCTGCTGGTGTGCGCCACCGAGACCAAGACCTCCGCCGACATCGATCGTTATCGCGCCGCGCTCGCCGATGCGCTGCAGCAGACGGCGCGCGCCGCCTGATGAGGATTCGCGCATGCCCGTCAGTGAGAAAGTGATCTTCGAATACTCGCAGCCGGGGCGCGGTGCGAGTGATCAGTGGCCGCACGATCCGGGTGCTGCAGCGCTGAGCGATGTGCCGCCGTCCCTGCGCCGCGTGCGGCCGCCTGAGCTGCCGGAAGTCAGCGAGCTCGAGGCGGTGCGCCATTTCACCCGCCTTTCGCAGCTGAACTTCTCGATCGATACGCACTTTTATCCGCTCGGGTCGTGCACGATGAAGTACAACCCCCGGGCCTGCAACCAGTACGCGATGCTGCCGGAGTTCCTGGCACGCCACCCGCTCGCGCCGGAGTCCCACGGCCAGGGCCTGCTCGCCTGCCTGTACGAGCTGCAGGAGATGCTCAAGGCGGTGTCGGGCATGG
>DASPPI010000113.1:0-46785 GCA_035625615.1 Steroidobacteraceae bacterium
CGGGGTATCGATCGATGAAAACCAAACTTGCTCTTAGCGCAATCGTTGCCGCGCTGATGCTGTCGGCCTGCGCGAAGCAGGAATCCGCAGGCACTGAACAGGCTGCAGCTCCTCCTGCTCCCGCGGCTCCGGCGGCTGAAACCCAGGCCGCCGCTCCGGCGGCTCCGGCTGCAGGTGAAGCCGCCGCTCCGGCTGCCCCGGCTGCCGGCGAAGCTGCCCAGGGCGCCGCGGGTGCTGCTGCACCGGCAACGCCGCCGCCGGCTGAAGGCACGCCGCCGCCGAAGCAGTAAGTTTCGCGCTTACGGCTTGAGAACGCGGCCTGGACAGCTCGCTGACGGCGAGCTGTCCGGGCCGTTTTCTCTTCGAGGAGGACACGAGGGAATGTGAGGCCTTGAGCGATGGCGGGAGTGAGTGTCAGTGTGCGCGATGCCCGGGGGACGCCGGCTGACCGCCTGTGGATCCAGAGCGTCTATCGCGATTACCTCGATGACCTGAATCCCGGAACCGGCCTGTTCCCGACACTCGGCGAGGTCGGGCACCGCGAGCCCGATCAGATCGCGCACTGGTTCGGGGATCCGAACACCTTCCCGCTGATCATCGTGAAGGGCAGCGAGCCGGTGGGATTCGCGCGCGTGCTGCGCCCCGTGGCTTCGGCCCGCCAGCCGCGCATCGACTACCGCATGGCGGAGTTCTTCGTCACCCGCACCCGGCGGCGCCTCGGTATCGGCCAAACCGCGGTGCAGCTCATCCTCAGCCGCTTCGCCGGCCGCTGGGAGATCAGCGAGTATTTGCGCAACGGCGCGGCGGTGAACTTCTGGCGCCGCGTGGTCGCGAGCTACACCCGCGGCACGTACCAGGAGCGCATCGTCAACGGCGAGGTTCACCAAGTGTTTGATTCGGCGAAGCCGCGCCCGGCGTAGCGCCGCTCACGGCGGGCGATTTCACCGGGTTGCCGGCGGCCTGAGCGCAGCCCCCGCAGGCGCCGAGCTGCCGCGCCAGCGTGCGCTCGCGCAGCTGCGCCAGCCACGCTGCGCGCTCGAGTCCGGGCAGGGCGCCGAGCAGCGCGAGCGTGCGCAGCCGCAGCCGGACGGTCATCAGCCGCCACGCGCTGAAGAGCACACAGCCGGCCACCAGCATGCCGACCAGCAGCTGCTGCAGCAGCACGCTCACGCCGTACCCCCACCGAACGCGAGCGCCGCGCGGTAGGTGAGCAGCGCGCCCAGGTAGGCGAGCGCAAACAGGTACAGCGCCATATACAGCGGGTAGCGCCAGGAGTTGGTTTCGCGCTTCACCACCGCAAGCGTCGACAGGCACTGCGGTGCGAACACGTACCAGGCGAGCAGCGACAGCCCGGTCGCCAGGCTCCAGCCGTGCGCGATCACCGGCTGGAGTGCGCCGGCGACGTCGGTCGAGCCCGACATGGCGTACACGGTGCCGAGCGCACTCACCGCCACTTCGCGCGCCGCCAGGCCCGGCACGAGGGCGATCGATATCTGCCAGTTGAAGCCGATGGGCGCAAACAGGAACTCGAGTGCGTGGCCCAGGAGCCCCGCGATGCTGTACTGGATGGCCGGCCCTGCGGCACCCGGCGGCGGTGCCGGGAAGCTGGCGAGAAACCACAGCACCACCATGAGCGACAGGATGATGGTGCCGACGCGGGTGAGGAAGATGCGTGCGCGCTCCCACAGCCCGAGCGCCAGGTTCGACAGGTGCGGCAGGCGGTACTCGGGCAGCTCGAGCAGCAGCGGCCGGTATTCCCCGCGCATGACCGTGCGTTTGAGCGCAAAGGCGACGGCCAGGGCACTGGCGACGCCGGCCAGGTACAGCGCGAACAGCACCAGGCCGCGCAGGTTGAACACGCCGACCGCACGCTGCGGGATGAAGGCACCGATCAGCAGCGCATACACCGGCAGGCGCGCCGAGCAGGTCATGAGCGGCGCGATCATGATGGTCGCGAGCCGGTCGCGCGAGGAAGGAATGGTACGCGCCGCCATGATCCCCGGGATGGCGCAGGCGAAGCTCGACAGCAGCGGAATGAAGGCGCGCCCCGAGAGCCCCACGCGCCCCATCAGACGATCGAGCATGTACGCCGCGCGCGGCAGGTACCCGGAATCCTCGAGCGCCAGAATGAACAGGAACAGGATCAGGATCTGCGGCAGGAACACCAGCACGCTGCCGGCGCCGGCGATAACGCCCTCGAGCAGCAGGCCGCGCAGGGGACCCGGCGGCAGCACGCCGCCGAGCCAGCCGCTCGCCGCCTGGATGCCCGTGTTGATGAGGTTCTGCGGCGCCTTGGCCCAACTGAACACCGCCTGGAACATGAGGAACAACACGCTCGCCAGCAGCACCGGTCCTGCGACCGGATGCAACACCACCGCGTCGAGGCGCGCGAGCGCGGCGAGACGGGCCGGGACGCGGTAGCCACTCTCCTGCAGCACTCGGCGCACCTCGCGCTGCGTCGCCTCGATCTCGGCGGAGCTCGCCGGGGCAGGCGCCTCGAGCCGCCTGGCCGCCGGCGCCAGCGCGCGGTCCGTAAAGCCGTAAGCGTCTATGGCTTCGACGAGCTGGCGCTCGCCGCCCGCGCGCACCGCCACCGTCGGCACCACCGGGACGCCGAGTGCGCGCTCGAGCGCGGCGCGATCGAGCAGGTAGCCGCGTTGGACGGCGACGTCACTCATGTTGAGTGCGACGATCATCGGCCTGCCGAGGCGCTTGAGCTCGAGCACCAGGCGCAGGTTGAGGCGCAGATTGGTGGCATCGACGACGCACACCAGCAGGTCCGGTGCCGGCTCGCTGGCATGGCGGCCGAGCACCACGTCGCGCGCGATCGCCTCATCGATCGTGGCCGGCTCGAGGCTGTAAGCGCCGGGCAGATCGACCACGCGGAACGTGCGTCCGGTGCGCGGACCAACCAGGCGTCCTTCCTTGCGCTCGACCGTTACGCCCGGATAGTTGGCAACCTTCTGGCGGCTGCCCGTGAGACGATTGAAAAGCGCAGTCTTGCCGCAGTTGGGGACGCCGACGAGAGAAAGGCTGATCTGCGGTGCGGCCAGTGCCGCGGCCGCCGGCGTGCTCATGGCCGCGCGGTGGCGGGCTGCAGCTCCACGGTCTCGCTGGTCTGGCCGGCGCCGGCGGGTTTCTCGGAGGGCTGCAGTTCCACAAACACGTGCTGCGCCTCGCGCCGCCGTAACGCGAGCGTGGTGTGGCCGATGCGCACCACGAACGGATCACGTCCCGGGCGCGCCTCGGCCAGGATCTCGACGTGCTCGCCCTCAACGAAGCCGAGCTCGAGCAGCCGCCGCTCGAGCGATGACAGCGTTGCGGCGCCCGAGCCGACGCTGACCACGCAGCCGCGTGCGCCCGGCGTCAGGGTCGCGAGGCTTACACAGCGCGGCCCGTGACCCGCCCCTATGGCAGCAGTATCCACTTAATTAGTATGGATGAGAACGGTTCGCATTTGCAATACGGAGAAGTACGCACCTCTAGGGTGCACGACTAGCGCTCATTCGTCTTTACTTAATCATTGACCGACAGCCTTCGGCGCAGGCCGCCCGACGCCGAGGTCGAGGCGGCGCGAGCTCTCCCCAGGCAGCAGCAGCGGCGCCAGGTACCTGCCCGTCCACGAGGCCGTGGTCGCGGCAATGTCCTCCGGCGTACCGCTGGCCAGGATCTCGCCGCCGCCTTCGCCCCCCTCGGGCCCGAGGTCGATCACCCAATCGGCGGTCTTGATGACGTCGAGGTTGTGCTCGATGACGACGACGGTGTTGCCCTCGTCGCGCAGACGGTGCAGGACGTGCAGCAACTGCTCGACGTCGTGGAAATGCAGCCCAGTGGTGGGCTCATCGAGGATGTAGAGGGTGCGCCCGGTGGCGCGCTTGGCGAGCTCGCGCGAGAGCTTCACGCGCTGCGCCTCGCCGCCGGAGAGCGTCGTGGCGTTCTGCCCGAGCTTGACATAGGAGAGTCCCACATCGGTGAGCGTCAGCAGCTTGCCCGCAGCGGCCGGCACGTTCTGAAAGAAGCGCGCCGCGTCCTCGACGGTCATGTCCAGCACCTCTTGTATGTTCCTGCCGCGGTAACGGATCTCAAGCGTCTCGCGGTTGTAGCGCTGACCCTTGCAGACATCGCACGGCACGTATACGTCCGGAAGGAAGTGCATCTCGACGCGAATGACGCCGTCACCCTGACAAGCCTCGCAGCGCCCTCCCTTGACGTTGAAGCTGAAACGCCCGGCATCGTAGCCGCGGGCGCGCGCCTCCGGCACGGCCGCGAACAGCTCGCGCAGCGGCGCGAACAGTCCCGTGTAGGTGGCGGGGTTGGAGCGCGGCGTGCGTCCGATCGGACTCTGGTCGATGTCGATGACGCGATCAATGTGCTCGAGCCCGTCGATGCGCTCGCAGGGGGCCGCGTCCACGCGCGTGCCATTCAGCCGTGCGGCGGCGTGACCGAAGAGCGTATCGACGATGAGGGTGGACTTGCCCGAACCCGAGACGCCGGTGACGCAGGTCAAGAGTCCCAGCGGGATCTGCGCGGTGACGTTGCGCAGGTTGTTGCCGCGCGCGCCCGCGATCGTGATCTGCCGCGCCGGGTCGGGCCGGATGCGCAGGTGCGGCACGTCGATGCGACGCCGGCCCGAGAGATACTGGCCGGTGAGCGAGGCGGGGTTCGCTTCAATGTCGCTGGGCGTGCCCTGGGCGACCAGATGGCCGCCGTGCGCGCCGGCCCCGGGACCCAGGTCCACGACGTGGTCGGCCTCGTGGATCGCCTCCGCGTCATGCTCGACAACAATCACCGTGTTGCCGAGATCGCGCAGCTGCTTGAGCGTAGCCAGCAGCCGGCGATTGTCGCGCTGGTGCAGCCCGATCGAGGGCTCATCGAGGATGTACATCACGCCGGTGAGACCCGAGCCCACCTGGCCGGCGAGGCGGATACGCTGGGATTCCCCGCCGGACAGCGTCTCGGCGCTGCGATCCAGAGTGAGATAGTCGAGGCCGACGTCGGTGAGGAAGCGCAGCCGCTCCACCACGCCCTTGACGATGGTCGCGGCAACTTCGCCGCGCCAGCCGGCCAGGCTCAGCTGTGCAAAGAACTCCAGCGCCCGCCCGACCGTCAGATGCGCCACCTCCGGAAGGCTGCGGTCGGCGATGAACACGAAGCGCGCGGCACGGTTGAGGCGCGTTCCCTGGCAGTCCGGGCAAGGGCGCACGCCCAGATAGCGCGCGAGCTCCTCGCGCACCATCGACGACTCGGTTTCGCGGTAGCGCCGTGTCAGGTTCGGCAGGATCCCCTCGAACGGATGGCGCTGGCGCGAGCGGCCGCCGGGCGCCTCGCGGTAGCTGAAGGCGATGGTCTCCGCGCCACTGCCGTGCAGCAGCACGTGTCGCACGTGCTCGGGGAGCTCGGTCCAGGGCGTCTCGATGTCGAAGCCGTAGTGCTTGCTGAGCGACTGGATGAGATGAAAATAATGATCGTTGCGACGGTCCCAGCCGCGTACCGCGCCTCCGGCGAGCGACAGATGCGGATGCATCACCACGCGCTGTGGGTCGAAGAACTCCTGCAGGCCGAGGCCGTCGCAACCGGGGCAGGCACCAGAGGGGTTGTTGAATGAAAACAGCGCCGGCGACAGCGGCGGTACGCTGTAGCCGCACACCGGGCAGGCGTGCCGGCTCGAGAAGGTGATCTCGGCGCGCTCGGGCTCATCGAGGAACGTGAGCCGCGCGAGGCCACCCGACAGGCGCAGCGCCGTCTCGAAGGACTCCGCCAGGCGCTGCGCAGCAGCGGGCCGCACACGCATGCGGTCCACCACCGCCTCGATGGTGTGCCTTTTCTTCGGGTCGAGCTGCGGCAGCGCCTCCATCTCGTGGATGCGGCCGTCGAGGCGCACGCGCACGAAACCCTGGCCCTGCAGATCCTCGAGCAGCTCGAGGTGCTCGCCCTTGCGCTCGCTCACCAGCGGCGCGAGCAGCGCCGCTGCCAGCCCTTCGGGCAGCCGCAGCACCTGATCGACCATCTGACTCACCGTCTGCGCGGTGAGATCGATGCCGTGATCGGGACAGCGTGGTGTGCCGGCGCGCGCATACAGCAACCGCAGGTAGTCGTAGATCTCGGTGACGGTGCCCACGGTGGAGCGCGGGTTGTGCGAGCTCGCTTTCTGCTCGATGGCGATCGCGGGAGACAAGCCATCGATGCTGTCGACATCGGGCTTGTCCATGGTCGAGAGGAACTGCCGCGCGTAGGCCGAGAGCGACTCGACGTAGCGTCGCTGACCTTCCGCATACAGCGTGTCCAAGGTGAGAGAGGACTTTCCCGAGCCCGAGAGGCCCGTCACGACGATCAGCCGCTCGCGCGGCAGGTCGAGATTGAGATTCTTCAGGTTGTGAGTGCGCGCACCGCGCACGCGAATGTGCTGCATTGAACCGCTAATGGTACCTGGCCCGTCAAGTCATACCCAAAGGGCCAGGCAGGGTCAGTCAGGGTGGCGGCGAAGCCCAGGCCGCCGGCGGAGCGAAGGATCAGGCGGTGCTTCGCGCCATGTCGATACCGGTTTCGGCCTGCTTGCGACTATCAACGAATATATCGTACGATATATCTGTCAATATAAGGAGGTGCCATGCACCGTCATTACTTCTACCGCGGCCAGGGCCCCTTCGCGGATGCTTGCGGCCGCAGCTACTACACCGGCCACGGCCGGTATGGCCGCCGTTTTGGCGTCTTTGCCGGCGGTTTCACCGGGGGCATGGGAATGGGCGGCCGGGCGTTCCGTGCGGGCCGGCGGCTTGCCTCGGGAGATCTGCAGCTCGTGCTGCTGGCGCTGCTGGCCGAGCGCCCGAGCCACGGTTACGAGCTGATCAAGGCGCTCGAGGAGCGCTCGGGCGGCTTTTACAGCCCGAGTCCCGGCATGATCTACCCGGCGCTCACCTGGCTCGAAGAAGTGGGCTATGCCAGCGTCGCAGCGGAGGGCGCCAAGAAGCTCTACAGCCTCACCGAGGCGGGGCGGGAGTACCTCACGGCCAATCGGGAGTCCGCCGATGCCATGCTGGGACAGCTCGAGCACATCGGCCGCAAGATGGGCCGCGTGCGCGAGATCTTCGGGGGCCTCGACGAGGACCATGAGCTCGGTGACTCGCCCGACATCCGCGCGGCACGACACGAGCTCCGCCAAGCGCTGCGCGAGAAGCGCCACGCCTCGCCCGAGGAACGCAGCCGCATCGCCGCAATCCTGAAGAACGCGGCTACGCAAGTTCGCGGCAAGAGCTGAGCGGACGAGCGAACACCCGCGCGTGGCGCGCATAACTCGGTCAGGGCGAGGCGAATTCGACCTAGCCGCCGTTGCGCGCCTTCACCTATGCTCTATGCTTCGCGACTCGCTGCTGCGGGACGCTCGCTTCTGCCGCGCTCCCGCACAGCCCTGAATCACGGCGAACCACACGAGGACTCACACCATGGCGCGCGGCGTCAACAAAGTCATTCTGATCGGCAATCTGGGAGCGGACCCTGAGACCCGCGCCATGCCCGCCGGCGGGACCGTGGCGAACCTGCGGGTGGCGACGAGCGAGAGCTGGCGCGACAAGCAGACCGGCGAGCAGCAGGAGCGCACCGAGTGGCACCGGGTCGCGTTCTTCGGCCGCCTGGCCGAGGTCGCCGGCGAGTACCTGCGCAAGGGCTCGCAGGTCTACATCGAGGGGAGTCTGCGGACCCGCAAGTGGCAGGACAAGCAGGGCAACGAGCGCTACTCGACCGAGATCGTCGGCAACGACCTGCAGATGCTCGGCGGACGCGGCGGCGGCGGCGGTACGGGTGCGGGAGCCGGCGCGGGCGCTGCGGAGCACGGCGGCCGTAGCAGCGGCGGGGCACCGGCCTTTGCCGAGGAGCCCGGCGGCAGTGGCGGCGCGAGCCGCAGCGAAGAGTTCGACGACGACATCCCGTTCTGACGCAAGTTCCTAAGCCGGCTGGATTTTTCTGCGCGTGAGCGGTCGTGCGGGAGGCGGCCGTGCGAGCCCCTCCGTTAGCCCGTAAAATCCAGGGTTCAGGCCTCTATGCCCCGTCGCTACTTCATCAAGACCTTCGGCTGCCAGATGAACGAGTACGACTCCGCCCGCATGGCGGACGTACTGCGCGTGGGCGCCGAGCTCACGGCCACCGATGAGCCGTGCGAGGCGGACGTGCTGCTCATGAACACCTGCTCGGTGCGTGAGAAGGCGCAGGAGAAAGTGTTCTCCATGCTGGGGGAATGGCGGGCGCTCAAGGCGCGCCGGCCGGAAGTCATCATCGGCGTCGGCGGCTGCGTGGCGAGCCAGGAAGGGGAGGCGCTCACCGAGCGCGCGCCGTTCGTCGACCTGGTGTTCGGGCCGCAGACGCTGCATCGCCTGCCCGAGCTGATCGCGCAGCGTCGCCGCACCGGCCGCGCCGTGGTCGACGTGAGCTTCCCGGAGATCGAGAAATTCGACCATCTGCCGGCGCCGCGGGCCGAAGGTGCGCGTGCTTACGTGTCGATCATGGAAGGCTGCAGCCGCTACTGCAGCTTCTGCATCGTGCCCTACACCCGCGGCGAGGAGGTCAGCCGTTCCTTCGAGTCGGTGCTCGCGGAGGTCCGTGCGCTCGCCGCCCAGAGCGTCGCCGAGGTGACGCTGCTCGGCCAGAACGTCAACGCCTATCTCGGGCCGATGCGGGATGGCGCGCGGGTGGATCTCGCGACGCTCATCCATCACGTGGCGCGCGTGCCGGGCATCGAGCGCATACGCTTCACCACCTCGCACCCGCTCGAATTCAACGACAGCCTCATCGAGGCGTTCGCGAGCATTCCGAAGCTCGCCAACCACCTGCACCTGCCGGTGCAGAGCGGCTCGGACCGTGTGCTCGCGCTCATGAAGCGCGGCTACACGGCGCTCGAGTTCAAGGACAAGGTGCGCCGCCTGCGCGCGGTGCGGCCCGACATCTCCATCTCCTCGGACTTCATCGTCGGCTTTCCCGGCGAGAGCGAGCGCGACTTTGCCGCCACGCTCGCACTGGTGCGCGAGGTCGGCTTCGATCAGTCGTTCAGCTTCATCTACAGCCGCCGTCCCGGAACTCCGGCGGCCTCGCTCCCCGATGAGGTGGCGCCGGCGGTGAAGCAGGAGCGCCTCGCGCGGCTGCAGGCCCAGCTCGATGCCTGCGCGCGCGCCATCAGCGCGCACATGGTGGGCACGCGCCAGCGCGTGCTCATCGAGCGGCCGGCGAAGCGCAACGCGCGCGAGCTGGCCGGCCGCACGGCCAACAACCGCTGGGTGAACTTCGCCGGTCCCGCCGCACTCATCGACCGCTTCGCCGACGTGATCGTCACCGCGGCGCACCCCCACAGCCTGCGCGCGCGCTTGGCTGATTGACCGTGGCCGCACCAGCGCCCGAGCCGCGACGGGAATTCGAACTCGGTCCCTCCGACAACGCGCGCCTTGCCAATCTGTGCGGACCGCTGGATGAGAACCTGCGGCTGCTCGAAGCGCGGCTCGACGTGCGTATCCACCGCCGCGGCGACACTTTCCGCGTAAGCGGCGCCCAGGCGGTCGACGCCGAGGACCTGCTGCGCGAGCTGTTCACGCTCACGCAGAGCGAGGAGATCACACCCGAGCGGGTACATCTGGCGTTGCGCGAGCGCGAGTCGGGGCCGCCCGCGGAGACGGACCTGCGCGAGCACGGCGTACGCGTGCCGCGCGGCGGCATCCGCGCGCGCGGCGCCCACCAGCGCGATTACCTCGAGCACATCCGCACGCGCGACCTGACCTTCGGCATCGGTCCCGCCGGCACCGGCAAGACCTATCTCGCGGTCGCCTGTGCGGTGGAGGCGCTGCAGGCGGATCGCGTGCGGCGCCTGATCCTGGTGCGTCCGGCCGTGGAGGCGGGCGAGCGCCTGGGGTTCCTGCCCGGGGATCTGACGCAGAAGGTCGACCCGTATCTGCGGCCCATGTACGACGCGCTGTACGAGATGATGGGCTTCGACCGCGTGGCGCGCTTCATCGAGCGCAACGTCATCGAGGTCGCGCCGCTCGCCTTCATGCGCGGCCGCTCGCTCAACGACTCCTTCATCATTCTCGACGAGGCGCAGAACACCACCATCGAGCAGATGAAGATGTTCCTGACGCGCATCGGCTTCGGCTCCAAGGCGGTGGTCACCGGCGATGTCACCCAGACCGACCTGCCGGCCGGCAAGCAGTCGGGCCTCGCGCACGTGGTCGACGTGGTGCGGGCGGTGGACGGGGTGGCCTTTACGTTCTTCGACGCGCACGACGTCGTGCGCCACCCGCTGGTGCAGCGCATCGTACAGGCCTACGAGTCGCGCGGAGGCTCATCGTGAGGCGCACGCGCCGCGCGGGCGTTGCCCGAGCGGCCGCCGCAGGCGGCCGCTCCGCCGCGGGCTCGGGCGTGCGTCTCGAGCTGCAGCGGCGCGTGCGCGGCTGGTCGCCGCCGCAAGCCGAGCTGGCGCGCTGGGCGAGCGCGGCACTCGGCCGCGCGGGTGCAGGACGCGAGCTCGGCGTGTGCACCGTGGGGCCGGCGGAGAGCGCCCGCCTCAACGCCCGCTATCGGGGCCGCGATCGACCCACCAACGTGCTGTCGTTCGCCGCGGCGCCGCCGCCGCTGCGGCGGGAGGGGCACGCGTGGCAGCCGCTCGGGGAGCTGGTGATCTGCCCGCGCGTGCTGCGCACCGAAGCGCGCGCGCAGGACAAGACGCTACGCGCGCACTGGGCGCACCTGGTGGTGCACGGTGCGCTGCATCTCGCCGGCTACCACCACGAGCGCGCCGCGGACGCGCGCCGCATGGAGCGGCGCGAGATCGCGGTGCTGCGCCGTCTCGGTTTCGCCAATCCCTACCGGAGCTGACTGCCGATGGCGAAGGATCTGAACACCACCGGACGCTGGCTGAGGCGCCTGACCCAGGGCCTCACCAGCGAGCCGCAGGACCGCAAGGAGCTGCTGACGCTGCTGCGCGAGGCGGCCGAGCGCGGGCTCATCGACAGCGATGCGCTCATCATGCTCGAGGGAGTGCTCGAGGTGGGCGATTTGCAGGTGCGCGACATCATGGTGCCGCGCGCGCAGATGGTGGTGGTGCGCCGCGATCAGCCGGCCGCGCGCATCCTGCCGGTGGTGGTGGAATCCGGCCACTCGCGCTTTCCGGTCATGGATGAGGATCGCGACTCGATCGTCGGCATCCTGCTCGCCAAGGACCTGCTGCGCCTGACGAGCGCCGAGAAGCGCGAGCGCTTCGATATCCGCGAGTACATGCGCCCGGCGGTGTTCGTGCCCGAGTCCAAGCGACTCAACGTGCTGCTCAAGGAGTTCCGCCGCAGCCGTAATCACATGGCCATCGTGGTCGATGAGTACGGCGGCGTTTCGGGACTCTGCACCATCGAGGACGTGATCGAGCAGATCGTCGGCGAGATCGACGACGAGTTCGACGTCGAGGATGATCAGAACATCCGCCGCGACGCCGAGGCGCAGTTCACCGTGCGCGGCGTGACGCGCATCGAGGAGTTCAACGAGTATTTCGGCTCGCGGCTGCCGGAAGGCTCGGGTGTCGACACCATCGCCGGACTGCTGATGAAGCAGCTCGGGCGGCTGCCGCGGCGCGGCGAGACCGCCAGTATCGACGGCTTCGAGTTCCGGGTGCTGCGCGCCGATCGCCGCCGCATCGACGCGCTGCGGGTGGTGGCGCCGCGCGACGTGCTGCCACCCGACGAGCGCCCTGCCGGCGGCCCCTCCTGAATCCATGGGGGCTCCCGCTGCCACCGCCGTCGCGAGTGCGGCGGCGTCCCGCGCCCGGGCGCGTCCGGCGTCCGCGCTGCTGCGCGCGCTGATCGCCTTCGCGGCAGGCGGGCTGCTCGCGACCGCGTTCGCGCCGCTCAACCTGTGGCCGTTTGCGGGGCTCGCTCCCGCGGTGCTCATGTGGCTGTGGCAGGGCGCTGCGCCGCGCGAGGCGGCGCGCCTCGGCTTCTGGTTCAGCTTCGCCACCTTCGCCGCCGGCACGTACTGGCTGTACATCAGCATCCACGGTTTCGGCGGCGCGCCGCTGTGGATCGCATTCGCCCTGATGCTCGGTCTGGTCGGCATCATGGGCCTGTATCAGGCCGCGCTCGGCTACGCCGTCGCGCGCTGGCTGCCGGCGGACGGCGCGCTGCGCTGGCTGGTGGCGCTGCCGGCGGCATGGCTGCTGGTCGAATGGTGGCGCGGCTGGTTCCTGTCGGGATTTTCCTGGCTGTCGCTCGGCTACTCGCAGACCGACACCTGGCTGGCGGGCCTCGCGCCCATCGCCGGCGTCTACGGCATCAGCGCGGCGCTGCTGGTGGGCGCCGGCGCGCTGACTGCGCTGGTGTGCGGCGACCGGCGCGTGCGTGTGCTCGCTGCGGTGGTGCTGGTGCTGCCGTGGATCGCGGGTGCGGCGCTCTACCGGCACCTGTGGACCAGCCCGTCCGGGCCTGCGGTGACGGTCGCGGTGGTACAGGGCGCGATCCCGCAGGACGAGAAGTGGCTCGACAACAACCGCGACACCACTCTGCGGCTCTACCAGTCGCTGACCGAGCAGGTGCTCGGCACGCAGCTGATCGTGTGGCCCGAGTCCGCCCCGGCCGACGTCGCGCAGGACCTGGTGCCCTACATCTCCCACCTGTATCGGCAAGCGCGCGCGCGCGGCTCGGCGCTGGTGATGGGCGTGCTGCGCGCGGAGCGCGACCCGCGCCAGCCCGGCGAGACGCGCTATTTCAACTCGGTGCTGGCGCTCGATGCCGACAGCACCGGCTGGTACGACAAGCATCACCTGGTGCCGTTCGGCGAGTTCTTCCCGGTGCCGCGCTTCGTGCGCTCCTGGCTGCGCCTGATGAGCCTGCCGTACTCGGACTTCACCCCCGGCCCGCTGGTGCAGCCGCCGCTCGCTGCCGCGCACCTCGAGCTCGGCACCACGGTGTGCTACGAGGACGCTTATGGCAGCTCCATGCTGAGCGTCCTGCCGCGTGCCGACGTGCTGGTGAACGTGACCAACGACGCCTGGTTCGGCCATTCGAGCGCGCGGCATCAGCACTTCCAGATCGCCCGCATGCGCTCGCTCGAGGCGGGCCGCTACCTGGTCCGCGCCGCCAACGACGGCATTTCCGCGGTGATCGGGCCGCGCGGGGAGGTCATCGCCCGCGCCCGGGAGTTCACGCCCGTGACGCTGGTCGCAAGCGTGATCCCCTACGGCGGCCTGACGCCCTACGCGCGTGTAGGGAACTGGCTCGTGGTGAGCCTGGCGACGCTCGCACTGGCGTATGCAGTGTGGGTGCGGAATGATAGGAGCCGGCGCCGCCGCGACTGATGCTGGAAGTACCCCCATGAACGCCAAGCCCCCTCCCACCCGCCCCCTGCCGCTTTCGCGGCTACTGGGGGTGTGCGCCGTCCTGGTGGCGCTGACCGCGTGTTCCCGGGGGCTGTCGGCGCAGTCCCACGCCGCTGCCAGCCCACCACCGGCCCCGGCTGTGCCCGCGCTCGCCGATGCGGCTGCGCCGCCCGCTGCACCAGCGGCTCAGGAAGACGGCGCGCCGGCGGCCGCCGGCCCCCCGTCGCGCTACGCGCTGCCGGATTTCTCGCAGCTGGTGGACCGCTGCGGCCCGGCGGTGGTGAATGTCGAGGTGGTCGAGCGGACGCCGCCGGGCGGGGTGCACGGCCTGTCGCCGAACGACCCCTTCTATGATTTCTTCCGCCACTTCGGCATCCCCACGCCCGGGGAGGGGCAGCGCGAGCGCCAGCCGCCGGCGCGCGGCGCGGGCTCGGGATTCATCATCAACTCCGACGGCTACATTCTCACCAACACGCACGTGGTGGCCAATGCCGATGAGGTGACCGTGCGGCTGACCGACCGGCGCGAGTTCGCAGCCAAGGTGATCGGGGCCGATGAGCGCACCGACGTGGCCGTCATCAAGATCAACGCCACCAACCTGCCGATCGCCAGGCTCGGCGATCCGTCGCGCATCAAGCCGGGACAGTGGGTGCTCGCCATCGGCTCGCCCTTCGGCTTCGAGAACAGCGCCACCGCCGGCATCATCAGCGCCACCTCGCGCTCGGTGCCGGGCGAGAACTACGTGCCGTTCATCCAGACCGACGTCGCCGTGAATCCCGGCAACTCCGGCGGGCCGCTGTTCAACATGGCCGGCGAGGTCATCGGCATCAACTCGCAGATCTTCAGCCGCACCGGCGGCTTCATGGGCGTGTCGTTCGCCATCCCGATCGACGTGGCGCGCAACGTCGAGGAGCAGCTCATCAGGACCGGCCACGTGGTGCGCGGGCGCATCGGCGTGACCATTCAGGACGTGGACGCCCAGCTGGCCGAGTCCTTCGGTCTCGACCGTCCGCGCGGCGCGCTGGTGTCTTCGGTCGAGCCCGGAGGTCCTGCCGCCCACGCCGGCGTCGCCGCCGGCGACGTCATTCTCGGCGTCGGCGGACGTCCGATCGAACGCTACGGCGAGCTCTCCAGCGCGATCGCCGCCATGAAGCCCGGTGCGGATGCCACCCTCGAGCTGTGGCGCAATGGCAGGGAGCAGAATATCAGCGTGCGCGTCGCCGAGCTCAAGGAACAGCCGGAGTCGGTGGCCTACCGCGGCGGCAAGCCGCGCGAGCATGGCGGCGATCAGGCGAGCGCGCTGGGGCTCACGGTGCGTCCGCTCGAGCCGCGCGAGAAGGAGCAGGCCGGCACGCAGGGAAGCCTGCTGGTCGAGGAGGTCACGGGCCCTGCGCAGGCGGCGGAGATCGAGCCGGGCGACATCGTCCTGGGGATCAACGGCAAGCGCGTGCACACGGTCAGGGAGCTGCAGGAGGCGGCGCGCGCCGCCGGCAAGAACGTGGCGCTGCTGATTCAACGCGAGGACGCACAGATCTTCGTGCCCCTGCGCCTGCCGTAACATAATGCAAGAAAGCTACGATCCCGCGGCCGTCGAGCGCGCCGCGCAGCAGTATTGGGACGAGCGGCGCGCCTTTGGGGTGAGCGAGGATCCTGCGCGGCCGAAGTTCTACTGCCTGTCGATGCTGCCGTACCCGTCGGGGCGGCTGCACATGGGCCACGTGCGCAACTACACCATCGGTGACGTGCTGGCCCGGTACCTTCGAATGCAGGGCTACAACGTGCTGCAGCCGATGGGTTGGGATGCGTTCGGCCTGCCGGCCGAGAACGCTGCCATCAGCAACCGCGTGCCGCCAGCGAAGTGGACCCGCGAGAACATCGCGCACATGCGCGCACAGCTCAAGGCACTCGGCTTCGCCATCGACTGGCGCCGGGAGATCGCCAGCTGCGACCCGAGCTATTACCGCTGGAACCAGTGGCTGTTCCTGCGCATGCGGGAGAAGGGTCTCGCGTACCGCAAGAGCGGGGTGGTGAACTGGGATCCGGTCGATCAGACGGTGCTCGCCAACGAGCAGGTGATCGACGGGCGCGGCTGGCGCACCGGGGCGCCGGTGGAGAAGCGCGAGATCCCGATGTACTACCTGGCCATCACCCGCTACGCGGAGGAGCTGCTCGAAGCGCTCGCGACGCTCGACGGCTGGCCCGAGCGCGTGCGCGTGATGCAGGCGAACTGGATCGGCCGCAGCGAAGGCTGCGAAATCGCCTTTCCGTACGCTGCCGACACGGTCAGCGCCGCAGGGAGCGACGGGGCGCTGCGGGTGTTCACCACGCGCGCCGACACGCTGTTCGGCGCGACCTTCATGGCGATCGCGGCCGAACACCCGGTGGCGCTCGCCGCTGCGCGTCACGATCCGGCGCTCGCCGCCTTCGTGGAGGAATGTCGCCGTGGCAGCGTGATCGAGGCGGACGTGGCGACCCAGGATAAGAAGGGCATGCCGACGGGGCTGCACGTGCTGCATCCCTTCACCGGGAAACCCCTCGAGATCTGGGTCGCCAACTACGTCGTCATGGCCTACGGCGAGGGCGCGGTCATGGGCGTGCCGGCGCACGACGAGCGCGACTTCGAGTTTGCGCTCAGGCACGGCCTGCCAGTGGTTACCGTGGTGCGCTCGGCCAGCGGCGCCTACGAGGCAGTACGCGCGCCCTGGGCACCGGCCTACGCAGACTACGGTGTCACGGTGAACTCGGCGGAGTTTTCCGGACTCACGTTCCAGGCGGCGGTCGATGCGATCGCCGTGGCGCTGGAGAACAAGGGTCTCGGCCGCAAGCGCGTGCACTACCGGCTGCGCGACTGGGGCATCTCGCGCCAGCGCTACTGGGGCTGCCCGATCCCGATCATCCACTGCGGCGTCTGCGGCGAGGTGGCGGTACCGGACGAGCAGCTGCCGGTGGTGCTGCCGGAGGACCTGGTGCCCGACGGCAGCGGCAATCCGCTCGCCAAGTCGCCGGCTTTCTACCAATGCCGCTGTCCAAAGTGTGGCGGCTCCGCGCGGCGCGAGACCGACACCATGGACACCTTCGTCGACTCGTCGTGGTACTTCATGCGCTATGCGTGCGCGGACGCCGGCGCCATGGTGGACCGGAGGGTGGACTACTGGCTCCCGGTCGACCAGTACATCGGTGGCATCGAGCACGCCATCCTGCATCTGCTGTATTCGCGCTTCTGGAGCAGGGTGATGCGCGATTTCGGCCTGGTGAAGTTCGCCGAGCCGTTCACACGCCTCCTCACCCAGGGCATGGTGCTGAACGACATCTATTCCTACCTGCCCGACGACGGCCGCAAGCGCTACGTCAACCCGGCCGACGTCGATACGCGTCGCGGCCCGGACGGCGTCGAGGTGTACGAGGCCGCGACGCCCGAGCTCGGTACCGTGCCGGTGATCCACGAGGGACTCGGGAAGATGTCGAAGTCGAGCGGCAACGGCGTCGATCCGGAAGGGCTGGTGGAGCGTTTCGGCGCCGACACGGCGCGCCTGTTCATCATGTTCGCCTCGCCTCCCGAGCAGACGCTGGAGTGGTCCGACGAGGGCGTGCAGGGCGCCGCGCGCTTCATCCGCCGGCTGTGGAATGCGGTATACGAGCAGGTTGCCGCAGGTCCCGCGCCGGCGCTCGACCCCGCCGGGCTGACCGCCGCGCAGCGCGAGCTGCGCCGCGCCGCACACCAGGCGCTCGCCAAGGCGACCGACGACATCGGCCGGCGCCGCAATTTCAACACCGCGATCGCGGCCATCATGGAACTGTTGAACTCCATAAGCCGCTGCAGCGATGCGAGCCCGCAGGGGCAGGCCGTGCGGCACGAGGCGCTCGGCATCGCGGTGCTGGTGCTCGCGCCGATCACCCCGCACGTCTGCCACGCCCTGTGGCTCGCGCTCGGGCATCGTACCGCCCCGATCGATGAGGCCTGGCCGGTGCCGGACGGCGCGGCGCTCGCCCAGGAGACGCACGAGATCGTCGTGCAGGTGAACGGCCGGCTGCGCGGGCACATCAGCGTGCCGGTGCAGGCGGACGAGGCCGCGGTGCGCGAGACGGCGCTGGCGGACGAGCGCGTCAGGAGATTCATCGCCGGTAAGCCGGTGCGGCGGGTGATCGTCGTACCCGGCAAGCTCGTCAACGTGGTGGTGTGATGCGAAGGCGCCGCGCCCTGCGTTCCGGGACGGTCGCGGCGCGTGCGGTCGCGGCAGCCGCGATCGCGGCGCTGCTCAGTGCCTGCGGCTTTCACCTGCAGGGGCATATGCCGCTGCCGGCGGTGATGCAGAACCCCTATGTGGAGGCGCCCGACCGCCAGAGCGACTTCATCCAGAGCCTGCGGCACGCGCTGCTCTCGAACGGCGCGCAGCTGTCGCGCGACAGGAGCAAGGCCTCTGCCGTGGTCAGCATCCTGCGCGACAACGTGGCGCGGCGTACGCTGACGGTGTCGGCCACCAACCAGCCGAACGAGTACGAAGTGACCTACACGGTCGCCTTCGAGGTGTCGGCGGACGGCAAGGAGCTGCTCGCGGCGCAGGAGCTGTCGGCGACGCGCACCTACAGCTTCCAGGAGCAGCTGCTGCTCGCCAAGGGCCACGAGGAGGACATCCTGCGCCAGGACATGGCGCGTGATCTCGCCGACATGGTGGTGCGGCGCCTGTCGAGCCTGTAGACAGTGCCGCGGCCCGCAGGAGTGCTGCAGCCGGAACTGTGCGGCAGCGCTAGAAAACCGGGGGTCCGCCACGCTACACTCCGCGCCGGTCGTGCGGTTGCCTGTTGTGAAGATGCGTCGATCGTCGCTCGCGTGGATCCTGTCGCTGCTGCTGGTGTTGGCGCAGCACGGGGCGTTGCTGCACGGCATCGGCCATCTGAGTCACGGCGACCGCAGCGCGGGCGCCACGATCGAAGCGCTGACCGACGCTGGCCCATGCGCAGCCTGCGAGGCCTTTGCGCAGGTTGCCAACCCGGCGGTCGCCGCCGCTGACAGCCTCGCCGCATCGCTGCCCGGCCTGCTGCCAACTCCCGAGCCACGCTATGGCGTCGCGGGCACCGACGCTCCCACTCCCCGCAGTCGCGGGCCCCCGCAAGTCTGAACTGAGCCCTCGCTTGGAAAATGCACCTGCCCGCAGCATCGGGCGGTGCCCGTCGCTTCAGTTCTTGCGGAGTAGTTCATGTTCGAATCGGCATTCCGGGCCGGAGCCACGCAGGGCGTGGCGGGCCGACTTGCGTGGCTGACCGTGGCCCTGCTGACCGCCTCAGCGGTCCGGGCCGCCGACGGCGACGCCGACTCCGGCACATCCGCTGCCGGGCCCGACGCCAGCGCTGCGACCGGGAGCGCTGCGGGCGCGGCGGCCGAGACCGGCGGCGGGCTCGCGACCGTCGTGGTCACGGCGCGGCGCTTCAACGAGGAGCGCGCCTCGATCGAGACGCAGATCGGCGCCTCCACCTACTCGATAGAGAGCGCGGCGATTTCCGCGGCTCCAGGCGGCGCGAACCAGCCGCTGAATCAGGTGCTGCTGCAGTTGCCGGACGTGGTGCAAGATTCATTCGGCCAGCTGCACGTGCGCGGGGACCACAACGACCTGCAGTACCGCATCAACGGCGTCATCCTGCCCGAGGGCATCAACGTCTTCAGCCAGACGCTGAGCCCGCGGTTCATCGCGTCGCTCAGCCTGATCACGGGTGCGCTGCCGGCCGAATACGGCCTGCGCACGGCCGGGATCATCGACCTCACCACCAACAGCGGTACGCTGCAGCCGGGCGGCTATGTGTCGGTCTACGGCGGCAGCTTCGGCACCTTCCAGCCGAGTTTCGAATACGCCGGCAACTCGGGCGGCTTCAGCTACTACGTCACGGGCGATTACAAGGAAACCGCCGTCGGCATCGATTCACCGGACGGCAGCACCGATCCGTTGCACGATCACACTTCCCAGGTTCACCTGTTCAGCTATTTCGAGAAGATTCTCGACCCGAGCAACCGCCTTTCGCTGCTGCTCGGCTTGTCCGACGGCTCATACCAGATCCCGAACCGGAGGGGGCTCGAGCCGACGCTCGGCCTGGACGTCGAGGGTACTACCCAGTATCTCAGCGACTACCTCAACGAGAGCCAGCGCGAGCTGGGCGAGTTCGCCGCACTGAGCTGGCAGCACTCGACCGGCGCGCTCAACTGGGTGAGTTCGCTGTCGGTCCGCTACACCAGCCTGCACTTCGCGCCCGACTGGGTCGGCGACGTGCTCTACAACGGCATCGCGCAGGATGCGTTCAAGAGCGACACGGCCTTCGCCTGGCAGACCGATAGCAGCTACAAGCTCGCTCCGACGCACACGCTGCGCGCCGGCTTTTACCTGCAGGGCGACCACGCCGAGACCTACACCACCTCCTGGACGATGCCCGTCGATCCCGCCTTCACGCAGCTCTACGTGCAGACCAGCAATGTGCCGCTGGTCATCTTCGACAACGGCACTCAGTCACAGGAGATCGAGAGCGCCTACCTGCAGGACGAATGGCAGGCGCTGCCGCCGCTGACGATCAACTATGGGATGCGTTTCGATCACTACAGCGCCTACTCCAGCGGCAGCCAGGGGAGTCCGCGCGTGAACTTCGTCTGGCAGCCGCTGACCGACACCACCGTGCACGGCGGCTACTCGCGCTACTACACCCCGCCGCCGTTCGAGCTGATCGGCGGCGCGACCGTGACGAGATTCCTCAACACCTCGGCGCTGCCACCGGGCTGCCTTGCCGGCCAGCAGTGCGTGCAGGACACCGCGCCCATCGCCGCAAGAGCCAACTATTACGATCTGGGCGTGCTGCAGAAGCTGCTCGACAACGGCCTGACGCTCGGCGTGGACGGCTTCTACCAGCAGGCCCAGCATCTGATCGACGAGGGGCAGTTCGGCGCGCCGATCGTGCTCACGCCCTTCAATTATCGCTGGGGCAGCATCGGTGGCGTCGAATTCACCGGGAATTATGCGGTCAACAAATTCTCAGCCTACGGCAGCGTGTCGTTCCAGGCGGCCCATGGCAAGTACTGGGAGTCCTCGCAGTTCAACTTCACCCCCAGCGACTACGCCTTCGTCGCCGACCACTACATTCACCTCGATCACGAGGGGCGGGTAGCGGCCTCGGGCGGCGTGTCGTACCTGTGGCTCGGGACGCGCTTCAGCAGCGACTTCATCTTCGGCACCGGACTGCGCCAGAGTCTCGTCCTGCCAAGCGGCGAGAGCATCCCCAATGGCGACCACACGCCGAGCTATACGCAGGTCAATGTCGGCGCGAGTCACGAGTTCCGTCTCGCCGGCTCCGGGCCGCTGACTCTGCAGGTCGCGGTCATCAACGTGGCCGACAAGGTGTACCAGATCCGCAGCGGCAGCGGCGTCGGCGTATTTGCGCCGCAGTACGGTCCGCGGCGCGGGTTCTACGGCGGTCTGGCGTGGGAGTTCTGAAAATGCCACGCTCGGCGGGTGGGGCGCGGTAAGCACGGCACCGGATCGACCAACAGCTCGCGCCCGCCGCCGGCGTGGGCGGCGGAGGCCCTTTGGCTCGCCGCGATCGCGCTCGCAACCACGCTCGTCTTTGCTTCCGGCACCGCCGACATCGCCGCGGCGCGCGCGTTCTACTCTCCCGACAGCGCCGATCACTGGCCCCTTGGCCGGCAGCTTCCCTGGGCACTGCTGTACCGCGCGGCGAGCTGGATCACCGCGGCGCTGGTGGTGCTGGGACTGGTCGCGCTCGCGGCGAGCTTCACGGCCGCGCGCCGCCACTGGCGCCGCTGCGCGGTGCTGCTGCTGCTCGCCGTGGCGATCGGACCTGGGCTGCTGGCGAACGGCGTGTTCAAGGACCACTGGCAGCATCCGCGCCCGCGCGACCTCATCGAGTTCGGCGGGGTGCTGCACTACGTGCCGTCACCGCTGATCGGTTCTGAAGGCGGCGCCTCCTTCCCGTGCGGCCACTGCACTGTCGGCTTCCTGTACGGCGCGGGCTGGTGGATGTGGAAGCGCCGGCGCCGCCGCTGGGCTTACGTCTCGCTGGCGCTCGGGCTCACCCTGGGTGCGCTGCTCGGTGCGGGGCGCATGGCCGCCGGCGCGCACTTTCTCTCCGATGTCATCTGGTCGGCGCTGCTCGCATTCGGCGTCATGCATGTTCTTTACCATCACGTGCTGCGCATCGGCGCCGCGGACCATCGGGTCGGGGAGGGCGCTCCCGGCATGCGGCGCAGTTACGGCCAGCGCGCGGCGACGCTCGCCGCGCTCGCCGCCGGTGTAGTCGTACTGCTCGCGCTGTTCGCCACGCCGCATGGAACGGCGCTCACGGCGAGCGTGTCGCTCGCATCGCTCCCCGGCCCGCCACGGATTCTCGAGGTCGAGGCCGACACCGCCAATGTCAGCGTCGTGCTGGTCGACCAGCCGACCGCGCAGCTCACGATCGACGGCGAGCTGCACGGCTTCGGTCTGCCGATGAGCCGTCTCGGGGCGCGCGTCGAGGTGGCGTCGCAGCCGCCGCCGCGACTGCGGTATCGGATCGAGGCGCGCGGCTGGCTCACGGACGTCGATGGGCTCGCCACGCTGCGGGTCCCCGCCAGCGCCTTCGAGCGGATATTCGTGCGGGTCCACCGCGGCAACATCCAGGTCACCGATACCACGCGCGCCGGCGTGGTCGACCGGCAGGCCGTGCGGCTCGACCTGCACACCGACCGTGGTCGTGTTCAGGTCAGCGCGCAACCCGCGCGCCGCGGTCGCTAGAGATCACGCCTGACGATCGCGGGCGCGCTGAGGAACGGCAGGGTCACCGTGACCACGAGCCCGCTTCCTGACGGGGGTGCGGAAAGCTCGATCTTCCCGGCCAGCAGCTCGACGACCCGTCCGACGATCGACAGCCCGAGCCCGCTGCCTCCCGAGGCGCTGCCCGGGATGCGATAGAAGCGCTCGAATGCACGCGCGCGCTCGCCATCCGGGATACCGGGCCCGTCATCCCTGATGGCGAGCACCGCTCGCTCACCGCGTGTGGTCACCTCGAGGGCCACGCGGCCCCGCTCGCTGACGTGGCGGATGGAGTTCTCCAGGAGATTGCGGATCAGCAGGTACAGCAGCTCGGGCGAACCCGGCAGGGGCTGCTGGCAGCCCGACACACTCACGTCGACGCGCTTATCGCGCGCCGACTGCGCCAGATCGTCGAGGACCAGATCGACGACGACCTTGGCCTGTGTTTCCTGTCCGGCGCTCACCGACGCTCCGGGCTCGAGCCGCGCGAGTGACAGGAGCTGGCTCATCAGGTGCGTGGTGCGGTCGATGTTCGCCTGCAGTTTGTCGAGCGCGCGACGTGTTTCACCGGGGGTGGTGGCGCGGGCGGCGACCTGTGCCTGCGCCCGCAGCGCGGCGAGCGGCGTACGCAGCTCATGTGCCGCGTCGGCGGTGAAGCGTCGCTCGCGCGTCAACACCTGTGCGTGCCGGGCCAGCAGGCCGTTGAGGGCAACGCCCAGCGCATGCGTCTCGACCGGCATCGCGGCGGTGTCTAAGGCGGACAGATCGTCCGCTCCGCGGCCGGCGAGGTCCGCCGCCATGCGGCGCACCGGGCGGAACGCGCGTTCCGTCACAACGGCGATCAGCGCGGTCAGGAGGACCAGGGCGAACAGCAGCGGCACCGCCACCGCGCGCAGCGTCCGCGAGAGAAGAGTGTCGCGGTGCTCGAGCGGCTCGGCCATGTGGACGAGCAGCGGTGTGGCACTCGAGCTCAGCGTGTACACGCGCCAGGCGCGTCCGTCGAGAACCGCGTTGGAATAGCCTGGACCGCCGCCGATTGCGAGCGGCAGCTGCGGCGCACCCGGCGATCGGTACAGCAGCTCGCTCGAGCGGGTGGCGATCTGATACACGACATCGAGCCGCTCGATTCGGCCGCCGTCGGCGAACGTCCTCGGCACCACTGTCTCACCCTCGCCGTATTCGTGATCGGCGTAACGCAGTGCTAGCGCCGCCTGCTGCTGCAACAGCTCATCGAACTGCACCGCCGTACTGCTGGCTACCGCGCGATACACCAGCAACCCCAGCAGCAGGAATACCACGCACACCGCGCCCGCCACCGCCGTCGCCATCCGCCGGCGCAGCGACCACGGCCGAGCGTTCCTAGCGGACGTTGTCGACCCGGTAACCTCGTCCCTTGAGATTGGTGATGAACTGCTGCCCGAGCTTGCGTCGCAGGTTGTGAATGTGGACCTCGATCGCATTGCTGGCGATGTTGTCCTCGAATCCATACAGTTCCTCCTCGATCTCGGCGCGTGTCACCAGGCAGCCGGCCTTGCGCATCAGCAGCTCCACTACGGCGTACTCGCGGGCGGTGAGTTCTGCCGGCTCGCCCTGATGGGTGACCAGGCGCTGGCGCAGGTCGATCACCACCTCGCCGGCGGTGAGCAGCGTATCGGCACAACCCTCCGCCCGGCGCGTAACGGCACGCAGGCGCGCACCGAGCTCATCGATATCGAAGGGCTTGATCAGGTAATCGTCCGCGCCGGCATCGAGTCCGGCAATGCGGTCGGCGACCCGATCGCGCGCCGTCACGATGACGACTGGAGTCGTGTGCCCGTGACGCCGCAGCCAGCGCAGCACGCTGAGTCCATCGGTTTCCGGCAGCCCGAGGTCCAGCACCAGCGCGTTGAAGGTCGACGTCGACAGCGCTGCGAGCGCGGCCGCGCCGTCCTGCACCCAATCGACGACATAGCCCTCCTGGCGCAGGCCGTCGCGCACGGCCTCGCCGAGCAGGTCGTCATCCTCCACCAACAGGATGCGCACGTTACATGCCCCTTGCCGCAGCGCCGATTGCAGCACCGCCGCGCTTAAGCCAGCCTTAAGCTGACGCCTTCTATTCTGTCGCCGCCATGCCAGCCTGCGCAGTCGCAGCCTTTTCCTCTCGGCCCGCACGCCGGGCCGCGGCGAGGGCCCTCGCCATCATGATAGTGCTGCTGCTGACACGCGTGCCTGCGTGTTTCGCCGGCGGCGGTCCGCTGGGCATCGATCATGAATGGAGCTACGACGACAGCGGTATCTGGAAGCGCAGCTACCAGCAGGTGCTCGAATACGGTCTGCTCGGTGCCGACGTGGCCGCGGCGATGTGGGAAGGCGGCGAAACGCGTCTCGGGCGAACGATGTGGAAGTCGCTCGATGCGACCGCCGCCTCCGGTGTGATGGCCCTCGCCATGAAGTACGCGTTCTCGCGCGTGCGGCCGATCGACAGCAACAATGACCCCAACCTGTGGTTCAAGGGCCACGGCAACCAGAGCTTCCCCAGCGGCGAGGTCACCGAGGTGAGTGCGATCGTCACGCCGTTCGTGCTCGAATACGGCCGCGATCACCCGGGCATCTACGCGCTCGAGTTGCTGCCGGTCTACGACGGCATCGCCCGCATGAAGGTGCAGGCGCACTGGCAGACGGACGTGCTGGCCGGCTTCGCGCTCGGGACCGGCACCGCGTGGCTGGTGCAGCGCAGTCCGAGCTCACCATTCATCCTGCGCTTCATGCCGCACGGAGTCTACGTCGGCATTGGCAAGAGCTGGTGACTTGACTGGTCGGATGGCGGCGCGTTCGCTCCATGCGTCGCGTCGCGGCCTGCGCGCCCTTGGTGCCTGCGATAGGGCGCGTTATGGTTGATAATGTGGTTAATAGCGCACCGACGGCGCCAAGCCCGCACCGACGAGAAGTTCTTGAAGCTCACCACCGACTCGCTCACCACCCACCTTGCGGCAAAGCTGCTGCCGGCGTACCTGATTTCCGGCGATGAGCCGCTGCTCGCCGGCGAGGCCGCCGATGCCGTGCGCGAGCGCGCCCGCGGCGCGGGCTTCACTGAGCGCGAAGTGCATTTCATCGAGCGGGCCGCCGACTGGGACGAGCTGCGCGCCTCGGTCGCGAGCCGGTCGCTGTTCGGTGCGCGCCGCCTGGTGGAGATCCGTCTCGCCAGCGGCAAGCCCGGGGCCGCGGGCAATGCCGCGCTGGTGGCGCTGCTCGGTGCGCCCGACCCCGACACGCTGCTGCTCATACTCGCACCGCGCCTCGACCGCGAGGCACAGGGCGCCGACTGGGTGGCGGCGGCCGAGGCGCGCGGCGCCTGGGTGCAGGTCTGGCCGGTGGAAGCCGCAAGGCTCGTGGCCTGGCTGCGCGGCCGCGGCCGCCGGCTCGGTCTCACGGCAGACGACGAGGCGCTCGAGCTGCTCGCATCCCACACCGAGGGCAACCTGCTCGCCGCCCACCAGGAGCTCTCGAAGCTCACGCTGCTCGCACCCACCGGCGCCGTGACGCCCGACATCGTGCGCTCGAGCGTGGCCGACAGCGCGCGCTTCGACGTCTTCCGGCTCGGCGAGGCGGTGCTGGCCGGCGACGCGGCGCGGGCGCTGCGCATGCTGGCGGGACTGCGCGCCGAGGGCACGGAGGCCACGCTGGTGCTGTGGGCGCTGATCCGCGCGCTGCGGGAGGTGTGGAGCGCGTACACACAGGGCGGTCAGGGCGCGCCCTGGCAGCGTCGCAGCGCCGCGCTCGCGCCGGCGCTGGCGCGCGCACCGCGCCTGTCGTTTGCGGCGCTCGCGCTGCGCGCCGGGCGCGCCGACCGCATGATGAAGGGGCGCCTCACCGGGGATGCCTGGGACGAGCTGGCACTGCTCGCGACCGATATGTGCGCGCTGCCGGTCATGGCGCAGCCCGCGCCCGTGCCGCTGCGTGTCACTCCCGCATGAAACCCATCGGCGTGTTCGGCGGAACCTTCGACCCGATTCACTGCGGGCACCTGCGTACCGCGTTCGAGCTGTGGCAGGAGTTGCAGCTGGCGGAAGTGCGCTTCCTGCCGACGGGGCACCCGCCGCACCGCGAGCAGCTGTATGCGAGCGCCGAGCTGCGCCTCGCGATGGTACGTGCGGCGGTGGCCGGACAGCCGGGCTTCGTGGTCGATGACCGCGAAGTGCGCCGCAGCGGCGTGTCGTACTCGGTGGACACACTGACCGAGCTGCGGCGCGAATACCCGCAGGTGCCGCTGTGCCTGCTGCTCGGCATGGACGCATTTCTGGGACTGCCCAACTGGCATCGCTGGCGCGAGCTGCTCACGCTGGCGCACATCGTGGTGGCCTACCGGCCCGGCTGGCGCGCGCCGACCACGGGCCCACTGGGCGAGGTCATGGTCGATCACGGCACCGGCTCGATTCGCCTGCTGCACGAGGAGAGCGCCGGCCGCGTGTACGTGCGCCCGGTGACCCAGCTCGAGATCTCATCCACCGAGCTGCGTGCGCTCATCACCGCCGGGCGCGACCCGCGCTATCTGGTTCCCGACGCGGTAAGACAGATCATTCTCGAGACGAGGTGCTATGCTGCGCGGCAGGATGCGCGCGCCCCGTAACAGCGCCTGCAGGAGAACCCGCTTAAGCACATGACCACCCGCACACGCCTGCGCCCCGCCGAGGAGCGCGCCCCGCCGTTGCAACACGCCGTGACGACCGCGCTCGATGACATGAAGGCCGTGAATATCAGGGTGCTGGATGTGCGGGGCCTGACCGACATCGCCGACACCATGGTCATCGCCTCCGGTAACTCCGACCGTCACGTGCGCTCGATCGCCGAGCGCGTGGTGGAGATGGCCAAGGCGGCCGGTTTCCGGCCACTCGGCACCGAGGGCGCACGCGAGGGGGAGTGGGTGCTGGTCGACCTGCAGGACATCCTGGTGCACGTCATGCTGGCGCGCGTGCGCGAGTTCTATGGTCTCGAGCGCCTGTGGGACAGCGGCGAGGCGGCGCCGGCGGTCGCAGCCCCGGAAATGTCCCATGCGGCCGCACGGCGGCGGCGCACGTCCCGGTAAGGCAAGGCTCCATGCGCGTGCGCGTGATCGCGGTGGGCACGCGCATGCCTTCCTGGGCGCGCACTGCCTGCACCGACTACCTCACACGACTGCGGCCCCGCCTGGCGGTGGCGCTCACCGAGATCGAGGCCAGCGCGCGCCGCGCGGGCAACGGGCGGCGGGCGATCCTTGCGGAAGGGCGGCGGCTGCTCGGCGCGGTCGCTGCCAGCGACCACGTGGTCGCGCTCGACGAGCGCGGGCGCGAGCTCAGCACACCCGAGCTCGCCGGCTGGCTCGCGCAGCGTATGCGCCACGGGGAGGATCTCGCTTTTCTGATCGGCGGGCCCGATGGCCTGGCGCGCGAGGTGCTGGCGCGCAGCGATTTTACCCTGTCGCTGTCGCGTCTCACCCTGCCGCACGCGCTGGTGCGGGTGCTGCTGAGCGAGCAGCTGTACCGCGCGCACAGCATCCTGGCCAACCACCCGTATCATCGCGCCTGATGCCGCCGCCGTCCGCCGCCGTGCCGCTCGTGTGTCTCGCCTCCAGGTCGCCGCGGCGCCGGCAGCTGCTCGCGCAGATCGGCGTGCCGCACGTGGTGCGCGCGGCGCACATCGATGAAGCCGTGCAGTGCGGCGAGCCGGCCGCCGACTACGTGTTGCGCATGGCGCGTGCCAAGGCGCTCGCGGTGCGCGCGCGCAGCACCGCCCTGCCGGTGCTCGCCGCTGACACCACTGTGGTGCTCGACGAGCTGATCTGCGGCAAGCCGGCCGATGAATCCGCCGCCGTGGCGATGCTGCAGCGGCTCTCCGGGCGCAGCCACCAGGTGCTCACCGCGGTGGCGCTCGCAGCCGATGCGGGCCTCACTTTCCGCTTGAGCGCGAGCGAGGTGCGCTTGCGCGCTCTTACGCACGCCGAATGCGCCGCCTACTGGCGTACCGGCGAGCCGCGCGACAAGGCCGGCGGCTACGCCGTGCAGGGACGCGGCGCGGTGTTCATCGAGCACCTGAGCGGCAGCTACTCGGGCGTGATGGGCCTGCCGCTGTTCGAGACCGCGCAGCTGCTCGCGGGCGCAGGAATCGCCTACTGGCAGGATACGGCGCCGGACGGAGCCGCGCCGTGAGCCTCGAGATCCTGCTCAATGTCGCGCCGCGCGAGACGCGCGCCGCCCTGCTCGAGAATGGCGTCGTGCAGGAGCTGCACATCGAGCGCACCAGCCGCCGTGGCCTGGTCAGCAATCTCTACAAGGGGCGCGTGTCGCGGGTGCTGCCCGGCATGCAGGCGGCGTTCGTGGAGATTGGGCTCGAGCGCACCGCCTTCCTGCACGCCGCCGACATCGCGCGCCGTTCCTCCGAGGACACGCTGGTGAGCGCCGCGGCGGGGGGCCTGCCGCCGGTCGAGGACATCCGCCGGCTGGTGAACCCCGGTGACGACATCCTGGTGCAGGTGATCAAGGATCCCATCGGCACCAAAGGCGCGCGTCTCACGACCTTCATCGCGCTGCCGTCGCGTTACCTGGTGTACATGCCGCTCGGCGAGGCCATCGGCGTGTCGGCGCGCATCGAGGACGAGGCCGAGCGCACGCGGCTGAAGTCGGTACTTGCGGAGCTGCTGGGCGCGGGCGCGGGCGCGGGCGGGGGCTACATCGTGCGCACCGCGGCGCAGGGGGCATCGCCCGACAGCCTGCGCGAGGACATGAGTTATCTCGCCAAGCTGTGGGAGCACGTACAGTCACGGGCCGCCGGGATGGCCGCGGGCACGGTGGTCCACGAGGATCTGCCGCTCAGCCTGCGGGTGCTGCGGGATGAGCTCTCGCGCGGCGTGAGCCGCGTGCTGGTCGATTCGCCGCGCGAATATCAGCGCATGCGCGAATTCGCCGCCGCCTTCATGCCCGAAGGCGTGCCGCTGGTGGAGCTGTATCCGGGGCCGCGTCCGATCTTCGATCTCAACGGCGTCGAGGAGGAGATCGCCAAGGCGCTCGACCGCAAGGTGCCGCTGAAGTCCGGCGGGCACCTGGTGATCGACCAGACCGAAGCGATGACCACCATCGACGTGAACACCGGCGCCTATGTCGGCCACCGCAACCTCGAGGAAACCATCTTCCGCACCAATCTCGAGGCGGCGGTGAGCATCGCGCGCCAGCTGCGGCTGCGCAATCTCGGCGGCATCATCATCATCGACTTCATCGACATGCGCGACGAGCCGCACCGGCGCGCGGTGCTCACCGCACTCGAGCGCGCGCTCGCCGGCGACCGCGCCCAGACGCATATCGTGAGCCTCTCGCCGCTCGGCCTGGTGGAAATGACCCGCAAGCGTACGCGCGAGAGCCTGGAACACCTCCTGTGCCAGCCCTGTCCAAGCTGCGAGGGGCGCGGCTTCATCCGCACTCCGGAAACCGTGTGCAACGACATCTTTCGGGAAATTGTGCGACAGAGCCGACAGTTTGCCAGTCGTGAGCTGCTGATACTGGTTCATCAGGACGTCGTGGATCGCCTCCTGGACGAGGAATCAGCCACTCTGGGGGAGCTGGAAGCCCAGATCGGCCGGCCGATCCGCCTGCAGGTCGAGGCCCTCTACGGCGTTGATCAGTACGACGTCGTACTCGTCTAGCAGGGAATGACCGTGGGTGAGACGCCAGCAGAGCCTGCTGCCGGGCCGGCTGCCTTTGCCGCCGGTGCCGCCGCGCGACCGCCGCGCCCGCCGGCCGCGCAGCTGCGCCTGGCGCTGCTCGCGCTCGGCGGCGCCGTGATCCTGCTCGCGGCGCTGCTGCTTGCGTACGAGCTGGCCAGCGTTCGCGTGCCGCAGCACCGCGCCGCTCTCGAGGATCTGATCCAGCACGAGACCGGGCTCGACGTGCGTTTCCGCGAGCTGTCGGTGCGCTGGGGATGGTATGGACCGGAGGCGGTCTTCCACGGCGTGGAGCTCGGCGAACCCGGCGGGCGCGGCACCCTGCTGCGCGCGCCGCGTCTGGTCGTGGGGCTCGACATCTGGCGCATGGCGCGCAGCGGACGTCTCGAGGCCGGACGCATCACGCTCGTGAGCCCCGACATCGATCTCGCCGCCGCGGGCGGCGGCGGACGCGGGGCGGCAGCGGAGGCAGCGCCGCAGGCGGCGCGCTCCGGCGCACTCGACACGGGCAAGCGTATTCTCTCGCGCTGGCGTGGCGGTCAGATCGATATCGCCGGCGGCACGCTGCGTGTCATGCCGCCCGGCGGCGCGCCGCTCACCGTGAGCATCCGGCATGTCCAGCTGCGCCGCCTCGCGGCCGAGTGGAGCGCGGACGCCCTGGTGCTGCTGCCCGAGAGCCTGGGAGCCGATGTGCACCTGACCCTGCAGATGCACGGTGACCCGGCACGGCCGCAGCTCGCGGGCGGCAGCGTGCGCGTCGCGGGACAGCGGCTCGCATTCGCCGGCTGGCGCGCGCTCGTCCAGGATCCGCCGGCCAGACGTTACCTGCCGCAGGGAGGCAGTGGCAACCTGGAGCTGCGTGTCGAGTTCGTGCAGGGACAGCTGTCCGCTGTCGACGGCCGCATCCACGCGCAGGGGCTGCAGTGGAGTACGTCCGGCGCGGCGGCCAACCCGCTCGCCTTCGAGCGCCTGAGCGGCACCTTCCGGCTGGCCCGCCGCAGCGGCCAGTGGCATCTCACCGTGGACGGGCTCGATCTCGGTGGCGCGGCGGCCGTGCCCGCCGCCATCAGTCTCGATGCGGCCGCCGACGCCTCGACCGCGCACGGACGCGGGCAGCGCCTGCCGCTCGTGGCGCTGCTCGCCGTCGCGCGCTGGTGCGCACCCGGGCTGCCGCTCGATGAGCTCACGCTCGGCGGGCAGGCGCGCGAGCTGACCTTCGACTGGAGCGCCCACGCCCGGGCGGGTGCGCACCTGCTCACGTCCGCGGATCTCGACGAGCTGACACTGGCGACCGCCTCGGGCGAGGTCACGCTCAGCGGGCTCAGCGCGCATGTCGCCGCGGCCGACGGCAGCGCGGTCGTCGATCTGCAGGGTCACGGTGCCCGTCTGGCGCTCGCCTACCCGCAGCCGGTCACGCTCGATCAGCTCGAGGTCGGCGCACGGCTGAGCATCGATATCACGCCCGCAGGCTGGCGGCTGAGCACGCCCGGGCTGCAGCTGCGGCGCGCGGACACGAGCCTCACGGCAAGTGGCGCCGTGGGCGTCGCGGCTGCCGGGGCCGCGCCCAGGATCGACGCACGCGTGGCGCTGCGCGATGCCGACCTCGCGCTGCTGACCGGCCTCATTGCGCCGCGGGCACGCGATGCGCTCGGCGCCGCCGCGCGCCTCGCCGCCGGCAGCATCCCGACCGCGGAGTTCAGCTGGCGCGGGCGGCTCGACGGCGAGCTTCCCTGGAGCAGTCCTGGAGCGCAGTTCATGGGTGCCGTCGCGCTGCGCGAAGCGCGACTTACCGGGCAGGAGGACTGGCCCGAGGCCGACGCTATCGCGGCGCGCATCGCCTGGCGCGGGACGCGCTTTCATGCGGCGATCGCGCATGCCCGCAGCGGCAGCTTCGAGCTCAGTGATGCCAGTGCCGACTGGGATGCACGCGGCGCACGTCCGCTGCGCTTCAGCGGGCGGCTGCGCGGCAGCGCGCAGCAGGCGCTCGACTGGCTGCGCGGCCACCCGCGGCTCGCTGCCTGGGCCCCGGGGGTTGCCGCTATCGACCTGCGCGGCGAGACGTTGCTCGACCTCGACGTCGTGCAGCCCGTCGCCGCGCGCACTGCGCCGCCGGCGCCGCCGCGGGTGCGCGTCGCCGCGCTGCTCGATGGTGCAGAGCTGCGCCCGGTGGCGGGACTACCGCCGATCGATGCGCTGCGCGGCACACTCGCCTTCTCCGGCTCTCACCTGCAGCACTCGACGCTCACCGGGCAATGGCTCGGTGGGCCCGTGAGCCTCACCGTCGGGGAGCACCGCGAGCGCGGTGTCACGGCGCTCGCGATTTCCGGCCGTGGCCTCATGGATGCGCGGCAGGCCGTACAGGCGGCCGGGGGCGATGCCGACGACGCGCAGCTCTCGGGCAGCGCCGAGTGGAGCGCACTGCTCGCGTTTCAACCCGGCGCCGATCCGCAGCGACCCCGCTGGCAGCTGCGCGCCGATTCCAGCCTCATCGGCGTAGCGAGTCAGCTGCCCGAGCCGTTCGCCAAGCCGGCCGGCGCCGCACTGCCGCTGCACGTGGATCTGCAGGCCGGCGGCGACGGCGGCCAGCTGCGCGTCGGTCTCGGCGAGCGGCTGCGCGCCGTGGCGGCGCTCGAGCGCCGCGGCGACCGCTGGCGGATCGAGCGCGGGGCGGTGCGCCTGGCTGCAAGTGCGCCGGCGTTGCCGGCGGAGCCGGTGCTGCTGCTCGATGGGCGCGTGAGCCGCCTCGATCTACCCGCCGCGCTGGCGCTCTGGCGGCAGGCCGGGCGCGACGCGGCGTTGCCGGCGCTGCGTGCGCGCCTCGGCATCGGGCAGCTCAGTGTCGGGGCGCGCAGCTACGCCGAGGTGAGTGTGCTCGCCGAGGGCGGTGGCGGCGGGTCACTGCGGCTGCAGTCGGAAGGACTGGCGGGCACCGCCCGCTGGCCGGCGGTGATCGGTCTGCAGCAGCCCGCGGTCGTGCACCTGGCGAGCCTCAACCTGGCGCAGCCGGCGGATCTGGCCCAGGCGGGCGCGCTCGCGAGGGCGCTGGCGCCCGCCGTGCAGCTCGCCGTCGACGAGCTCGAGTGGCGCGGCCGGGCGCTCGGCAGCTTCGGTGTCGAGCTGCTCGCGCGCGCAGACGGGCTCGATGTGAGCGAGCTGCGTCTGTCCGGCGCGGGCGGCGACACGCGCGCCAGCGCACGCTGCCAGGGCGGCGCGTGTCGGCTGCAGTTCAGCCTCGACAGCCGCGATGCCGCCGCCACGCTCGCGGCGTTCGGCCTGCGCCCGGACATCAGCGGCCGCGCGGGTCGCCTCGAGGGCGAGGTGCGCTGGCCGGCGCAGGCCGCGGCGCCCCTTGCAACACTCAGCGGGCATCTCCATATGCAGATCGAGGACGGCATGGTGCGCACCGGCGCGGCGGGTGAGCCGTTCGCGCTGCTCTCGGTACCCGCCCTGCTCGCCGGGACCGGGGCGGAGGGGTCCGATACGTTCGGGCTGCGCTTTGCGCGGCTGAGTGCCGATTATGAGCTGCAGGACGGCGAAGCCAGCACCCCGGACCTGCATTTCGACGGGGACGCCGAGATCCTGGTGCGCGGCCGCGTTGGCCTGGCGGCAGAAGACTACGACCAGCAGGCGTGGATCCTGCGCGGCGAGGACCGCCTGCCGGCTGCCGTGCGCCGCCTGGGGCCCACGCCCAGAGTGGCCGCCGCGTGGCTGTCGCTGCGCGAGCTGCTGACGGGAACGGCTGCGGACCGCGCGCGCGGCGCGCTGCATTTGCGCGGCACGTGGAACGACCCCATAGTGAGTCCCGCTGAATGAGGAGAGCATGAAGGTTGCCGCGCTGCAGATGACTTCCGGGCCGGAGCTATCGGCCAACCTCGAGCAGGCGCGCGCGCTCCTCGAGGCTGCGGCCGCCCGCGGCGCGCGGCTGGCGGCGCTGCCGGAGAATTTCTCCTTCATGGGACTGAAGGACGCCGACAAGCGCGCCGTCGCCGAGGCCAATGGCAGCGGTCCCGCGCAGGACTTTCTCGCCGCGAACGCACGGCGGCTGCGGCTGTGGATTGTGGGCGGTACGGTGCCGCTCGTGGCCGGAACCGACGGCCGGGTCGCGGCCGCCTCGCTGGTCTACGACAGTGACGGCCGCCGCGTGGCGCGCTATGACAAGATCCACCTGTTCGACGTCGACATCCCCGGGCGCAGCGAAAGCTACCGCGAGTCCGCGCACGTCGCCCCCGGCGCGAGCGCCACGGTGCTTGACACGCCGGCCGGCCGGCTCGGGCTGTCGGTGTGTTATGACGTGCGCTTCCCGGAGCTGTACCGGCACCTGAGTGCCCTCGGGGCGCAGATCTTCACCGTACCGTCGGCATTCACCAGCCCCACCGGGCGGGCGCACTGGGAGACGTTGCTGCGGGCGCGCGCGATCGAGAATCTCTGTTATGTCGTGGCGCCGGCGCAATCGGGCTTTCATCCGAGCGGACGCGAGACCTACGGCGACACCATGATCGTCGACTTCTGGGGCCGGGTGCTGCAGCGGGTACCGCGCGGGCGCGGCTGCGCGGTTGCGGAGGTGGATCTGGCCCAGCAGGCGGGTGTGCGCGAGTCGTTTCCCGCCCTGGTACACCGTGCCTTTGCGCCGGGAGAGCGCACATGACGGCAGCCGACGTCGGGGAAGCTGCAGCGGCCGACCCGCTCAACCTGGCGCGCGACCTCATCCTGCGGCCGAGCGGGCTCGACGATCGCCGTCTCGACCGGGTGTTCGGCGAGGTGCTGGCGCATTCGGTCGACTTCGCCGACCTCTACTTCCAGCTCACGCACCAGGAATCCTGGTCGCTCGAGGACGGCATCGTCAAGGACGGCAGCGCCAGCATCGAGCAGGGCGTGGGCGTGCGGGCGCTGGCCGGGGAGAAGACCGGCTTCGCTTACTCGGACGAGATCGTGCTGCCGGCGCTCACCGAGGCCTCGCGCGCAGCGCGCGCCATCGCGGTGCACGGCGGCGAGCGGCGCGTCGCCGCCTGGCACGCCCGCAGCGGGCACCGGCTGTACCTGCCGGCCGATCCGGCGGCAGCCCTCGCGACGCCCGACAAGGTGGCCTGGCTCGAGCGGGTCGACCGCGAGGCGCGGCGCATCGATCCACGCGTGGTGCACGTCACCGCCAGCCTGGTCGCGGTGCACGAGGTGGTGCTCATCGCCACCAGCGACGGCGAGCTGGCCGCGGACGTGCGACCGCTGGTGCGCTTCAATGTCTCGGTACTGGTCGAGCAGGGCGGGCGGCGTGAGCAGGGCTACGCCGGCGCCGGCGGGCGTTTCTCGCTCGCCGAGCTGGTCGCGGGCGAACGGCCGCTCACACTGGCGCGCGAGGCGGCACGGCAGGCGCTGATCAATCTCGAAGCGCTGCCGGCGCCCGCCGGCAGCATGACGGTGGTGCTGGGGCCTGGCTGGCCGGGAATCCTGCTGCACGAGGCGATCGGTCACGGGCTCGAGGGCGACTTCAACCGCAAGGGCACGTCGGCCTTCGCCAATCGCATCGGTGAGCAGGTTGCCGCTCCCGAGTGTACGGTGGTCGATGACGGCACGCTGTCGCGCCGCCGCGGGTCGCTCAACATCGACGACGAGGGCACCCCGACCCAGTGCACCACGCTGATCGAGAACGGCGTGCTGCGCGGCTACCTGCACGATCGGCTGAATGCACGCCTCATGGGCGCCGCTCCGACCGGCAACGGGCGGCGCGAGTCGTTCGCGCATGTGACGCTGCCGCGCATGACCAATACCTACATGCGCCCGGGCCCGCACGCGCCCGAGGAGATCATCCGCTCGGTCGAGCGCGGCATCTACGCGGTGAATTTCGGCGGCGGCCAGGTGGACATCACCTCGGGCAAGTTCGTGTTCTCCGCCAGCGAGGCGTACGCCATCGAGAACGGCCGCCTGGGCGCGCCGCTCAAGGGCGCGACGCTCATCGGCAACGGTCCCGACGTACTGACACGAGTCTCCATGGTGGGCAACGATCTGAAGCTCGACGACGGTGTTGGAACCTGCGGGAAGGAAGGCCAAAGCGTGCCGGTCGGCGTCGGCCAGCCGACCCTCAGGATCGACGCGCTCACCGTCGGCGGCACGGCCTGAAGCCACGTTATGGATGATGGCGGCGCGGATGTGTCGCTGCTTCGCTACGTCGCTGGTTCGCTACGCAGTGTCCGTGCACCGCTACATAATGACGGGCCGTGGCGAAGCTGTGATTCTCCACACGCTCGGCAGCCGCGCGACCCCTTAACGTTCAGCGGGCGAGCCTAGAGTTCATGTGGAAGGAACAGCGATGCTCTCTAAAGATGCCACCGTCGAGGTGCCGAAGCTCAACCTGCCTGCCGACCTGCTGGCCGAAGTCAGTCGCCGCAGGAATGCTCGCCAGACCGACTTTCGCATCGAAGGCCTGAAGCCGTCCCTGTTGGAGCGCCTCGCGCAGCTGTTGGGTCTCGGCTGAAGCCGGCAAGGCCGCCGCGGCGTTACCCGCTGCCCGGGCTGCACACGGTGCAGCGCAAGATTCCAACCAACAGGCCTGACGCGTTAGGATGCGCGTCATGCAGCGGCGCACCCCGCATTTCTCCCGGCCGGTCTACGAGAGTCTGCCCTGGTTCTACATAATCTGTGGCTTGGCGGCGGTCGGCGCGAGCTACCTGCTCGCGGCGCACGGACTGCTGAGTCTCATCGTGGGACTGCCCGGGCTGCTGGCGGTGGTGGGCGGGGTCGTGGTGCTGCTGCGGCGCCGCGACTACCGGGCGCTGCGCTCCCAGTACGCCGATCCGGATTCCCCGCGCGCTGACGACAAACCCGGCGGCTTGTAGGCGGCTTCTAGGCCGAGGGCGCCGCAGCGTCCTCGTCGGCTTTCTCCTCCTCGGCCTCCGTCGGGTGCGCGGCCGGCGGCGCGGCTTGGTTCTGCGCCACCACCGGCAGCTTCGACGCCGTATCGCTCAGTGCCGCCCGGGCGCGCGCCGCGCGCTCGTCCAGGTAGATCAGCTCATGCTTGCCGACCAGCACCACGTCGCCGTCGTTGAGGTAATGGCGGCGCACGCGATTGGACTTCACGTAAATGCCGTTGGTGCTGTTGAGGTCCTCGATCACGCACGAGTGCTCGGTCGTGATCACCTGGCAGTGATGGCGGCTGACGAAGCGGCTTTCGATCACCACGTTGTTCTCGCGCGTGCGGCCGATGATCAGCCGGCCCGGCCGCAGCGGCACGTCCTGCACGGTGCGGCCGTCGGTGGCCACCAGCAGGTGCCCCAGCGCGGGCGCGCTGACGACCTGGCCGGCGGCCTCCGGCTCCGCCTTCACCGGGGCCGGCTCCGGCGGGCGCTGCTGGTGGGGACGCGCGGCGTACTCGACCCACTGCAGCTCCTCGACCGCACTGGCGATATCCTCGACCGTGACCACGTCACGGTCGGCGGTGAAGGCGGACATCATGGCGGTGTCGCACAGCGTGTTGATCAGGCGCGGCACGCCGCCGGTGTAGCGGTAGATCGGCGCGAAGGTGTCGGCGGCGAACAGCTCGCGATTCTCCGCACCGGCGACATCGAGGCGATGCCGGATGTAGCTGCGGGTCTCCGCTTCCGGCAGCGTCTGCAGGTGAAAGCGCAGCCGCACGCGCTGGGTGAACTGCTCGAGCTCGGGTGCGTCGAGCTTGTTGTCGAGCTCGGGCTGGCCGGCGAGAATGATGCGCAGCACCTTCTCCTTGGTGGTCTCGACCCCTGAGAGCATGCGGATCTCCTCCAGCACGCGCATGGAGAGGTTCTGCGCCTCATCGACGATGAGCAGCGCCTTGCGCCCGGCGGCGTACTGCTCGATGAGGAAATTGTTGAGCGTGCTGATGAGCTCGGCCTTGCGCATCTTGAACGGCGAGAAGCCGAACTGCACCAGCACTGCCTGGAGGAAATCGATGGTCGACACCTGGGTCTGGTTGATCTGCGCGACCACCACGTCCGCCGGCACCTCCCGGAGGAAGGACTCGATGAGCGTGGTCTTGCCCGAGCCGATCTCTCCGGTGATCACCACGAAGCCGTCGGTCAACCAGATGGTCGACTCCATGTACGCTTTAGCGCGGGCGTGCTGTTTGGACAGGTACAGGAACTGCGGGTCCGGGCTCAGCCGGAACGGCAACTCCTTCAGTTTGAAGAGTTCCAGGTACATCGCTACTGCTCGTACCCGATGTTACGGGATGCGAACGCCGACGGCCAAATCCTTGAGCGGGCGCTGCGCGCGGGCATCGCGCCGTGCAGCGCCCGCGACGTCGACGTTCATTTGGAGCGCGTGCGCGGGTCCGGTGCCTTGAGCACGTTGGCGGTCTGCCGCTCGCGGTAGGCTTCGAGCGCCGCGGCGATATCAGGATGGGCGTTGGCGAGGATGGCCGCGGCGAACAGCGCTGCGTTGGTCGCGCCTGCTGTGCCGATCGCGAAGGTCGCCACCGGGACCCCGGCGGGCATCTGCACCATGGACAGCAGCGAGTCGAGCCCGCCAAGGCTCTTCGAGTGCATGGGCACGCCGAGCACCGGCAGGCTCGTCTTGGCCGCCGCCGCGCCGGGCAGGGCCGCCGCACCGCCGGCGCCGGCGATCAGCACTTGCAGTCCGCGCGCCCGGCTGCCCGCGGCGTATTCGAACAGCAGGTCGGGCGTACGGTGCGCCGAGACGACGCGCACCTCGTAGGGGATCGCGAGTTGGTCCAACAGCTCGGCGGCCGCCTGCATCGTCTCCCAGTCGGAGGACGAGCCCATGATGATGCCGACGAGCGGTCGCATCAGCTTATTGTAGCGAACAATGTGCGCAAAGCGCGAAACAGCTCGCGGCCGGCGGCACCGCCGGCACCTGCGCGGGCGCGCTCGGCGCGCGCGGCGCTGACGCGCCGGCGCCATTCATCCAGGTCGATGTCCGCACGCCAGCGCGCGAGCTCGGCGAGGGCCGGCTCGCCTTCCGCGATAAGCCGCTCGCGCCAGTGCTCGGTGCGCCTGAAGCGCTCGGTCTCGCGCGCTGCGCGCTCGCGCAGCGCATCCAGCGCGGCGCGCAGCGGCTGCGGATCCACGGCGCGCATCAGCTTGCCGATGTACTGCCGTTGGCGCAGTGCCGCGGCGCGGCTGCTGATGCGACGCGCGCCGCGGATCGCATCCAGGAGCGCCTCCGGAAGCTGCAAGGCCGCCAGCTCCGCATCGCCGAGCCGCAGCAGCGTCTCGCCGAGCTGCTGGGCGGCATGCGCAGCGCGCTTGCGCGCGCTCTTGCTCGGGCGCTCCGCGCCCCCATCATGCTCTGTGTCGTCGGGCGAACCGGCGCTCATTCGCTTCTGTCCCCGCTGCTACAATTTAACACCGATGCAACCAGCCGAACTGACCCAGGCGAGCCGACTGACCGACGTGGCGAGCCTTGCGCTCGAGGAGGCGCGGCGGCAGGGCGCCACGCAGTGCGAGGCGGATGCCTCCCTCAGCCAGGGCCTGTCGGTGAGCGTACGCCTGCGCGAGGTCGATACCATCGAGTACCAGCGCGATCGTGGGCTCGGGGTGACGGTTTATTTCGGCAAGCGCAAGGGCGCGGCCAGCACTGCCGACCTGAGCCTGGCTGCGGTTCGCGAGACCGTTGCCAAGGCCTGCGCCATCGCGCGCTACACCGCCGAGGATCCCTACGCCGGCTTGATCGAGCCCGAGGCCCTGGCGCGCGACATCCCGGACCTGGATCTCGATCACCCCTGGGATCTCGCTCCGGAGCGCGCCATCGCGTTGGCGCGCGAATGCGAGGCGGCCGGTATGGCGGTGGATGCGCGGGTGAGCAACTCCGAAGGCGCGGCGGTGAACAGCCAGCGCCACACCGGAGTCTACGGCAACTCGCTCGGATTCCTGGCCGGCTATACCACCACCAGCCACTCGGTGAGCTGCTCGCTCGTCGCGCACAGCGGGGAGAACATGGAGCGCGACTACTGGTACACCATCGCGCGCGATCCCGCGGAGCTCGAAGCGGTGGCGCAGGTGGGCCGCACCGCCGGCGAGCGGGCGCTGGCACGCCTCGGCGCCCGCCGCCTCAGCACGCGGCGCGCGCCGGTGGCGTTCACGCCCGAGATGGCGCGCGGGCTGTTCCGCCACTTCATCGGCGCCATCAGCGGCACCAGTCAGTACCGCAAGTCCTCCTTCCTGCTGAACGCGGCCGGCGAGCTGGTGTTCCCCGCCTTCCTCGATATGCACGAGCGCCCGCACATCCCCCGGGCCCTCGCCAGCAGCCCCTTCGATCAGGAGGGGGCGGCGACGCGTGATCGCGAGCTGGTGCGCGCCGGGGTCCTCGGCGGCTACGTACTCGGCAGCTATTCCGCGCGGCGGCTGGGACTCAAGACCACCGGCAACGCCGGCGGCGTTCACAACCTGCTGGTGAGCAGCGCAGCCGGGGGACTGGATGCGCCGGCGTTCCTCGGGCGCCTGTACACCGGGCTGCTGGTGACCGAGCTCATGGGGCAGGGCGTGAACGCGGTGACCGGCGACTACTCGCGCGGCGCCAGCGGCTTCTGGGTGCAGAATGGTGCCATCGCATATCCGGTGCACGAGATCACCATCGCCGGGAACCTGAGGTCGATGTACCGCGACATCGTCGCGCTCGGTGCCGACGTCGACAGACGCGGCGGCATCCGCACCGGCTCCGTGCTGATCAGCGAGATGACGATTGCCGGGGAGTGAGATGCAGGGCCGGTCGCGGCGCCTCCTCCACCAGGTCCCGCAGCGTGAGGTCGGCGCAATGGCTGCGGCGCGCTTCCTCCAGGCTCGTCAGGATCCGGTCGACCGGGGGGATGGCGAAGTTGCGCGGCGCCGCGTGACCGCTGCGCTGGCTGCGTGCGATATCGAGGATCTCGTTCACGCCGATGCGGCCGATGTCGCGCGCCGGAACCAGCTCGGCGTAGTCGGTCACGATCACCAGTCCCGCGCGCTCGAGCGCGGTGGCGACCTGCGCCACGGCGATCCCGGGAAGCCCGAGCTCGTTGGCCAGGCGGTTCACCGTCCAGCGCCGCCCGCCGGCGACGTGGCTGCGCCCGACGAAGTACATGAGCTTGAGCGCCAGCTGCTCGAGCTCCTCGGCCGACAGCCGCAGCTGCTGCAGCCCCAGGCGCAGGTAGGTCGGGTTCTGCACGTAGAACGACAGCTGCGCGCCGGCGAGCAGGATCAGCCAGCCGAAATAGGTCCATAGCAGCGCCGCCACCGCGAACGCGAAGCCGGCGTACACAATGGTGAGGCGCGTGGAGTAAACCACGAAGGCGGTGAACATCTTGCCGATCGCCGCCCACAGCACCCCGCCCACCACCGCCCCGGTGAGCGCCGCCCGCCACTGCACGCGGGTGTTGGGAATCATCATGTAGAGCGCGGTGAAGAACGCCGTCACCATGACATAGGGCGCGAGCGCGATGCCGGTGCCCCGCAGCCGCTGCAGCAGCGGCAGCCGTACGACCTCCTGTACCGGAGCGCTGGCGAGCGCCGCGTGCGACAACCCGATGAAGCCGACCAGCAGCACCGGGCCGGCGATCAGCAGCGTGGTGTACTCGGCGAGGCGGCGCGCGAAGCTGCGCGGCTGCTCCACGTGCCAGAGGAAGTTGAAGCTGTCCTCGACCTTCTTGATGGTGCCCAGCAGCGTCCAGGCGAGCAGCGCGAGTCCCACCGAGCCCACCACGCCGCTGCTGACGCGGGTGGCGAACTGCACTACCTGAGTGCTGAGCTCGGTGGCGGCCGCCCCGCCGACCGGCGCGAACAGCTCGTAGACGATCGGCTCGAGGTCGCGATGGCCGCCGAAGAGCTTCAGGACGGCAAAGCTGAACGCGAGCAGCGGGATGAGCGACAGCAGCGTCGTGTAGACCAGACCCATGGCGCGCAGGTTGATCTCCCCGCGCGTCAGGTCGCGCACCACCGCGTAGGGATAGCTCAGCAGCCGCAGGCACCTGCCGAGGGCCCCGGCGCGCCCCGAGGCGGGACCGAAGAAGCACCAGTCGAGCAAGGCCCAGATGCGCGTCCACATCGCTTAAGGATACCGTGCCGGGCGGCGCAGTGCGGCCCTGGCCGACGGCGTGCGCGCGATCGACAGCGTCATCGGCGAGTGGACGACGGCGCACCCGGGCGCATGCCGCGTCGCTCGCGCACCAGCTCCCACGCCTCGATGATCTGCTGGGTGCGCTGCTTGGCGTGCGCCATCATCGACTCCGGCAGGCCGTTCGCCTTGAGCTTGTCGGGATGATGGCGCTGCAGCTGGCGGCGATAGGCCTTGGCGACGTCCTCGTCGCTCGCGCCGGCGCTCGTTTCCAGCACGCGGTACGCCGCCTCGAGCTTGACGTCGCGGCCGGAGCCCGCAGGCATGCCGCGAAATGCGCCCCGCTGGATGCGTAGTACGGTCTCGACGTGCACGAACTCCAGCGCGGAGATGCCGAGCTGCGCGCCGATGCGCTGAATGAGCGGGCGCACCGGACCTTCGAGGTTGTTGCCGGCGAGCGCTGTGCGCACCTCGATCTCGAGGAACACGCGTGCCAGATCGGGCCGGCCGCGGCACACGCGCCGCAGTGCCGCAACCTCCGCGCCGAGGCCGAAGCCAGGAAGCTTGCCGGCAGTGAAGCAGGCGATCGCTTCCCGCACCTGCGCGGGATCGAGGCGCAGCTCGCCCATAGTCTCCCGTGCGGCCGCGATCTCCTGCTCGGAAACGCGGCCGTCGGCCTTGGCGAGGTAACCCATGATGTGAAAGGTCGCACGGAAGAAGCGCTCGCCGATGGCCGCCAGTTCCTCGGGCGCGCTCAGCAGCTCGGGCTCCGTGCCCTGCTCATCGAACTGGTGACCGAGCAGCACGCCGAGCGGCACCCCGACGGGCCCGAGCACGAGCCCGCCCAGTAGGCCTCCTGCGACCTTGCCGATCCATTTCATGTCGTCTGTATCGATGCGCGGATGTCGCCGGCTCCAGGGGACCGCTATAGTAGCAAGCGCATGTCGGCACCCACCGTCTACCGCACCGCGCTGCGCGGGTTGACCCGCCTCCACGAGGGCAAGGTACGCGATATCTATGCGGTCGACGCGGACACGTTGCTCATCGTGACCACCGACAGACTGTCGGCCTTCGACGTCGTGCTTCCCGATCCCATTCCCGACAAGGGGCGGGTGCTCAACAGCATCTCCAACTTCTGGTTCGCGCGCACCCGGCAGCTGGTGCCCAATCACCTCACCGGGCGCGATCCCGCCAGCATCGTCTCGGACCCGGACGAGCGTGCGCTGCTCGCCGGGCGCGCGGTGCTGGTGCGGCGGCTGCGGGCACTGCCCGTCGAGGCGGTGGTGCGCGGCTATCTGATCGGCTCGGGCTGGAAGGACTACCAGGCGCGCGGGGAGCTGTGCGGCATCGCGCTGCCCGCCGGGCTCGAGCTGGCCGCGCGGCTGCCGCAGCCGCTGTTCACGCCGTCGACCAAGGCGCGGCCCGGCGAGCACGATGAGAATGTCCCGTTCGCAGCAGTGGCCGCGCTCATCGGTCCGCAGCTGGCGGCCGCGGTGCGCGACACCGCGCTGGCGCTGTACCGCTTCGCGGCGGAGTACGCGCTCGGTCGCGGCATCATCATCGCCGACACCAAGTTCGAGTTCGGCGTCGATGCCAGCGGCACGCTCACGCTGATCGACGAGGTGCTGACGCCGGACTCCTCGCGCTTCTGGCCGGCGGACACCTACCGCGTGGGCACGAGCCCGCCGAGCTTCGACAAGCAGTTCGTGCGCGACTACCTGGAGACGCTCGACTGGGACAAGAAGGCGCCCGCGCCAAGGCTGCCGCCGGAGGTCATTGCACGCACCAGCGAAAAGTACCGCGAGGCGCTGGCGCGGCTGACCGAAGGGACGCGCACATGAGCTCCCACGACACGCCAGCCGCGGCCACAGCGGCGCCAGCGTCTCGCGCCTGTTCTGCGGCCGAGATCGGCGCCATTGCACACCTGTACCGCGGCGAGATCTACCGCAGCACCGTGTGGCGCACGCGGCTCGACTCCACCACCAACTGGGCGGTGGTCACGACCGGCATCGCTCTGTCCGCGACCTTCAGCGGTACCGACGCCTCCCCGCTGCCGATGGTCCTGCTCGGGCTCATCGTCACCATATTCCTGCTGCTCGAGGCACGCCGCTATCGCTACTTCAACATCTGGCGCGCCCGCGCACGGCTGCTCGAGACCGACTTCTTCACGCCGATGCTGCGCGGTGACCCGGTGGCGCTGAACGCTGCCTGGAGTCAGCTGCTCGCCAAGGATCTGTGCCAGCCGCGCTACCACGTGAGTCTGGCGCGCGCCGCGGGCCGGCGCCTGCGGCGCACGTATGGGTGGATCTTCCTCATCCAGGCGGTCGCCTACTATGGCAAGCTCGCCATCCACCCGATGCCGTTGCGCGCGCTATCCGAGCTGTGGACGCGTGCCGCCATCGGTCCGATCCCGGGCGAGGTCGTGGTCGCCGCGGGCGTGCTGTTTCACCTCGGATGGATGGTATTCGGCTACGTCACGCTGCGCCTCGACCGGCGCTCGTGGCGGCTGCGACAAAGCTTGATCGCGGTAGGGTAGACTGTGAGCATGTCCGCGGCCTGGATAGCTCCCTCGATCCTGTCGGCCGACTTCGCCCGGCTCGGCGCCGAGGTGGATGCGGTGCTCGCAGCCGGCGCCGATCTCGTTCACTTCGACGTGATGGACAACCACTATGTGCCCAACCTCACCGTTGGCCCGGTGGTGTGCGAGGCGCTGCGGCGCCACGGGGTCAAGGCACCGATCGACGTGCACCTGATGGTGCGGCCGGTCGATCGCATCGTGCCGGACTTCGCCGCAGCCGGCGCAACCTTCATCAGCTTCCACCCGGAGGCCTCCGAGCACATCGATCGCACCATCGCGCTGATTCGTTCACAGGGCTGCCGGCCGGGCCTGGTCTTTAACCCGGCGACGCCGCTCGACTACCTCGACTACACGCTCGAGCTGATCGACCTGGTGCTGGTGATGTCGGTGAATCCGGGGTTCGGCGGACAGCAGTTCATTCCGACCGCCCTGCGCAAGCTCGGCGACGCGCGCGCGCGCATTGCGGCCGGCGGTCGTGAGGTGCGCCTGGAGGTCGACGGCGGCATCCGGATCGACAATATCCGCGCGGCAGCGCAGGCCGGGGCCGATACCTTCGTCGCCGGCTCAGCCATCTTCGGCAGCCGCGACTACGCCGAGACCATCCGCGAGATGCGCCAGCAGATCGCCCTGCAGTCGCCGGCTGCCGACCGCACACGCGACCGCTCGGGCTAGAACGCGGCGGCCGGTGCAGCGGCGCGCCCCGGCGCGCTGCTACTCTTGTTCGTCTTCGTCGTCCTCGTCATCCTCGAGATCGACCGGCCCCGCCGTGCGGGCGGCCGCACCCGCTGCCGGCTTCGCCGGCACGATGACCGGGCGCGTCTTCATCTTCGGCCGGGCGTTGAAGACCACGATCGTCTTGCCGGTGGCGCGCAGCAGGCCCTGTTCCTCGAGCACCTTCAGCACGCGCCCGGCCATCTCGCGCGAGCAGCCCACCAGGCGCGAGAGCTCCTGACGGCTCACCTTGATCTGCATGCCTTCCGGATGAGTCATGGCGTCGGGCTCACCGCACAGATCCATGATGGCGTGCGCCACCCGTCCGGTGACGTCGACAAAGGCCAAATCGCCCAGCTTGCGATTAGTGCGGTCGAGGCGGGTCGCCAGCTGCGTCGCGAGCTCGAACACCAGTCCGGGGCTCTCGGCCGCGATCTGCCGGAAGCGTGGATAGGTCATTTCGGCGAGCTCGCACTGATTGCGGGTGCGTACCCAGGCACTGCGGGTGGGCTGCTCGTAGAACAGTCCCATCTCGCCGAAAAACTGTCCGCGATTGAGGTAGGCCAGCACCATCTCGTTGCCTTCCTCGTCCTCGATCATGACTTCCACCGAGCCGCTGATGATGTAGTAGAGGACGTCCGGCAGGTCGCCGGCGTGGATCACCACGGTCTTGGAGGGCACCGCGCGAATGCGGCAATAACTGAGGAACCGGTTGATCGCGGGAATTTCGCTCAACGGCTTGATGTTCTCTTCCATACCGGCTCCCCGACAAACGGCTCTCTAATATACAACCTTCCGCGATCGTCAGAACCAGTAGGCCGTCCCCGTCATGACACGCGCCGTGCGCCGCATGAGCGCACGTACCGGGGCGGGCAGACGGACACCGCCGGCCGCCGTGGCGGTGGCACCGTGGGAGATTTCCTCGGCTCGCATCACTTGCAGTATCGCACGGCTGCGCATATCGGCGGCCGGGAGCCTGCCGAGGTGCTCATCGAGATGCCCCTCGACCTGACGTTCGGTCTCGGCGACGAAGCCGAGGCTGGCACGGTCGCCCATGAGGGCCGTAGCCGCACCGATGGCGAAGGAGCCGACGTACCAGAGCGGATTGAGCACGCTCGGGCGCGCCCCGAGCTCCTGCAGCCGTGTCTCGCACCAGGCGAGATGATCGGATTCGGAGCGCGCCGCCGCCAGCAGCAGCTGGCGCGTGGCCGCGGAGCGGGCCACCAGCGCCTGTCCGTGGTACAGAGCCTGAGCGGCCAGCTCGCCGGAGTGGTTGACGCGCATCAGCGCAGCGCTGGCGCGCCGCTCGGTCTCCGACAGGGATGCTTGCCGGTCGCTCACCGGGAAGGGGGCCGGGCGGCTGGCCTGAGCCGGCGCAAATACCGACCGCAGGGCGCGATCGACGGCGGCAACGAGAGAGTCGAGAGTGCGGCCTGACCCCATATCTTGCGCCGCTATTATACGGGCAATCCCGGCAGGCAGCCGGGGACCCGCGCCAAGCGGCGGGCGCCTTTGCATTGCCGCACGCGCTTGAGTACACTTCCCCGCCTTTTTTGGCCCCGACCCCTATGAAGACCGTATTCGCCAAGCCCGGCACCGTCCGCGGTGACTGGTTCATCGTCGACGCGAGCAACAAGACCCTCGGGCGGCTCGCCTCGCAGATCGCCCACCGCCTCAAGGGCAAGCACAAGGCCGAGTACAGCCC
>DASPPI010000114.1:0-42234 GCA_035625615.1 Steroidobacteraceae bacterium
GGTCTACGAGGTGGCGCACACCGACGGCAGCGTCGAGTATGTCGACAACCCGGCGAAGCTGCCGCCGTCGGACGAGATCGAGGAGCTGCGCGAGCCGATCATCATCGCCAACATCCTGGTGCCGCCGGACCACGTCGGTGCGGTGCTCAAGCTCTGCAACGACAAGCGCGGCACGCAGAACAAGATGCTGTACCTCGGTACCCAGGTGTCGCTCCAGTACCAGCTGCCGCTCGCGGAAGTCGTGCTCGATTTCTTCGACCGCCTGAAGTCGGCGAGCCGCGGCTACGCCTCCTTCGACTACGAGTTCAGCCACTTCCAGGCGGCACCGCTGGTCAAGCTCGACATCCTCATCAACGGCGACAAGGTGGACGCGCTCTCGATCATCGTGCACAAGGAGAGCGCCTATCAGCGCGGCCGCGAGCTGGTCGACAAGATGCAGGAGCTCATTCCGCGGCAGATGTTCGAGGTGGCGGTGCAGGCGGCGATCGGCAGCGCCGTGATCGCCCGTGCCACGGTCAAGGCGCTGCGCAAGAACGTGCTGGCGAAGTGCTACGGCGGCGACGTCACCCGCAAGCGCAAGCTCCTCGAGAAACAGAAGGAAGGCAAGAAACGCATGAAACAGCTCGGACACGTCGAGATCCCGCAGGAAGCGTTCCTGGCGGTGCTGCAGGTCGGCCGCAAACACTAAGGTTCGCCAATGCTACAGTCCCTGATGCCAATCGTCGCAGTGCTCTCCTGGCTGGCGCTGCCCGCCGCGCTGGTGTGCATCGTCGACGACTGGTTCCTGCGCCCGCGCCGCCTGATCGCCGCCGCCACTGCACCGCGCGATCCGCCGCTGATGACGTTCCTCTACAGCGCCCTGCCGGTGCTGATCGGCTGCGCGGTGCTGCGCCTGCTGGTCGCCGAGCGGCTGGACTTCAGCGCGGTGCTGCTCGCCATCACGGTACTGACCGGCGTGGTGTGGGGTGTGGATTCCCTGTGGCTCGCGCCGCAGCGCGTCGCCGCCGCGCGGGCGGCGGGCAAGGATCCGGCACTGACCGCCGAGCCCGGCACGGTCGACTACGCGCGCAGCTTCTTCCCGGTCGCGCTGGTGGTGCTGCTGCTGCGCTCGTTCGTGTTCGAGCCATTCCGCATCCCCTCCGATTCGATGATGCCGACCCTGCTCGACGGGGACTTCATCATCGTCAACAAGTACGCCTACGGGCTGCGCCTGCCGGTGATCAACCGCAAGATCGTGAACGTCGGTGAGCCGCAACGCGGCGACGTGGTGGTGTTCCGCTATCCGCGCGACCCCTCGACCAACTTCATCAAGCGCCTGGTGGGGCTGCCGGGCGACCACGTTGAGGTGCACGACAACCTGATCGTCATCAACGGCCAGGCGGTGCCCTTCTACGTCGGTACCGCGCGCTACAACGACGGCTGCTACGTGAACATGTCGCTCGCTCACGAGCAGCTCGGCAGCCACGAGCACGAGGCGATCTTCTGCCCCGTGGCGATTGACCGCCAGCCGCTGCTGCCGGCCTGCAAGCGCAGCGGGGTGCGCGGTTACGTGTGCGGCGATGAGGATGCCCCGGGAGGCATGCGCGCGCAGCGGTTTGTCGGCGACGTGCCGCCAGGGCATTATCTGATGATGGGTGATAACCGCGACAACAGCGACGACGGGCGCATGTGGGGATATGTGCCCGAGGAGAACCTGGTCGGCAAGGCGACCCGGATCTGGTTCAATTGGGACTGGGGGCGCTCCGGCGGACCGATGTGGAGCCGCCTGGGCTCGGCGATCCGGTAAAGGTGCGGGGGGTTTGCTGCGATGCGTAACAGACAAAAAGGCGTCACCTTCATCGGCTGGCTGGTTCTGCTGACGCCGTTCGCGATCGTGATCTATGCCGGTATCCGCCTCGCGCCGATCTATCTCAACTACATGAAGGTCGTCAAGGCGATGGAGCAGGCGGGCGGAGAGCTCAAGGGCGGTGGGGCCGATCCGAGGTCGATCCGCGCCGTGATCGACCGGCATTTCGAGATCGACATGGTCGAGTACCCCACGACCAAGGACATGAAGATCACGCGCGAAGGCGCCGGCTGGGTGATCGAGACGCAGTACGACGACGACGCGCCGCTGTTCGGCAACATCTCGCTGCACGTCACCTTCGACAAGACGGTGCGCATCGGTGGTGGAGGCGGCGACTAGCGGCCCGCCGGGCACGCGCGGGCAGGGCGACGCGCCGGACATGCAGAGTGCCGACTGGCCGGCCGCCTGGGTGCGGGAACGGCTCGGCTACGAGCCGCGCGATCCGGCACTGTTCCGTGCCGCCCTGACCCACCGCAGCGCCGCCGGCCCCAACAACGAGCGCCTCGAGTTCCTCGGCGATGCGGTGCTCAACCTCACCATCGCGCACCAGCTGTACCGCGCCTTCCCCCAGGCAACGGAAGGAGACCTGAGCCGCCTGCGCGCGCGCCTCGTGAGCCGCGAGCCCCTCGCCGACGTGGCGCTGAGTCTCGGACTCGGCGCCATGCTGCAACTCGGGTCCGGCGAGCTCAAGAGCGGAGGCTTTCGCCGCCAGTCGATCCTCGCCGATGCGCTCGAGGCCCTCTGCGGGGCGGTCTTTCTCGACGGCGGTCCTGGAGCCGTGGAGCCGGTTGTCGTGCGGCTGTTTGCGCCGCGTATTGCGGCACTGCCGCCGCCCGCAAGGCTCAAGGACGCCAAGACGCGCTTGCAGGAGTACCTGCAGTCGCGCAGTCTTACCTTGCCGCGCTATACCGTCCTCGACGTCGCCGGCGAGGACCACGCCCAGACTTTCCGGGTGAGCTGCGAGGTGAGCGACCTCAAGCTGCGCGTCGAGGGCGGCGGCTCGAGCCGGCGGCGCGCCGAGCAGGACGCCGCCGGGCGCATGCTCGCCGAGATCGGAGAACCTCCAGCCGACAGCCACACGTGACCACCGCAACACCCCCCAACTTTCGCAGCGGGTTCGCCGCTCTCGTGGGCCGGCCCAACGTCGGCAAGTCGACGCTGCTCAACGCACTCGTCGGGCAGAAGTTGAGCATCGTCACGCCGCGCCCCCAGACCACGCGTCACCGCATACTCGGCGTGCTGAACCTGCCACAGGCGCAGATCGCCTTCATCGACACGCCCGGGCTGCACGTGCGGGCCGGTCGCGCACTGAACAAGGCGATGAACCGCGCCGCGACCGCAGCGCTCGCGGAGGCGGATCTGGTCGTCCTGGTGGTGGAAGCCGGCCACTGGACGGCGGAGGATGAGCTGGCGCTCAAGCGCATCGTGCGCTGCGACCGTCCGGTGATCGCCGCCGTGAACAAGATCGACCGCCTGCGCCCGCGCGAGCGGCTGCTGCCGTATCTCGAGCAGCTCGCTGCGCGGCATCGCTTCGTGGCGCTGGTGCCGGTCTCGGCGCTGAAGTCCGAGAACGTCGACGATCTGAGAGAGACGATCGCCGCGCATCTGCCGCTCGCGCCGGCGCTGTATCCCGGTGGCGAGCTGACCGACCGGGACGTGAGCTTCCGGATCGCGGAGCTGATCCGCGAGAAACTCACGCTCGAGCTCAACCAGGAGGTGCCGTACGGCGTCGCGGTGGAGGTCGAGCGAGTGACGGAAGAGGATCAGCGCCTCGTGGTGGACGCGGCGATCTGGGTGGACCGTGCGGGCCAGAAACCCATCGTCATCGGCGCCCGGGGTGAGCGGCTGAAGCGCGTCGGCCGCGCGGCACGCCTGGCGCTCAACGAGCTGCTCGGTCGGCGCCTGCACCTGAATCTGTGGGTCAAGGTGCGCGAGAACTGGGCCGACAGTGCGCGCGCGCTCAGGGAGCTCGGGGTGGAATGAGCCGCAGTCTGCGCCGCGTCGCGCTCGCGCCCGGCTATATCCTGCACCACCAGCCGTGGCGCGACACCAGCCGGATACTCGAAGTGCTCACGCGCGAGCACGGCCGGCTCACCCTGTTCGCCCGCGGCGTGCGCGCACCCCGGGCGCGGCTCGGGCCGGTGCTGCAGCCGTTCCAGCTGCTGCTGCTGTCCTGGAGCGGACGGGGCGAGGCGCCGCAGCTCACCGGCGCGGAGCGCGCCGGACCGGAACCGCCGTTGCCAGGCTCGTGCCTGCTCCCGGCGTACTACCTGAATGAGCTGCTGCTGCTTCTCACGGCGCGCCACGATGCGCAGCCGGAGCTGTTCGATCACTATCACGGCACGCTGGCGAGCCTGCGTGCCGGTGCGCCGCTCGAGCCGTGCCTGCGCATCTTCGAGAAGCGACTGCTCGAGGTCCTCGGGTACGGGCTCGATCTGGCCGCCGAGGCGCACTCGGGCAGGCCGCTCGAGCCGGACGGGTACTATGATTTCCGCCCCGGCGTCGGGCTCCTGCCGGCGCCCGCGCGCGCGGCCCGCGCCCTGTCCGGTCGCTCGCTGCTCGAGCTCGCCCGCGAGAGCCTGAGCGGCGCACGCGAGCTCGCGGATGCGCGGCGGCTGTTGCAGGCGGCGCTGGGCGCGTGCCTCGAGGGGCGCCCGCTGGCAACCCGCGCGGTGGCGAAGTCGATGAAGCGAAGGGCGGCGCAATGACAGGTGGAATTTCCCTCGGCGTCAACATCGATCACGTGGCGACGCTGCGCCAGGCGCGGCGCGGCCACGATCCGGATCCGGTGCACGCGGCACTGGCCGCCGAGATCGCCGGCGCCGACAGCATCACGCTGCACCTGCGCGAGGATCGCCGTCACATTCAGGATCGGGATGTACGCGTGCTGCGCGGGCTGCTGCAGACACGCATGAACCTCGAGATGGCCGTGACGGAGGAGATGCTGGCGGTCGCCGCAGAGGTGCGGCCGGCGGACTGCTGCCTGGTGCCCGAGCGGCGCGCCGAGCTCACCACCGAAGGCGGACTCGACGTGCTCGCGCAGCTCACGCGCATCGCCGAGGCGACCGCACGGCTGCGGCAGGCGGGGGTGCGGGTGGCGCTGTTCATCGATCCGGAACGCCGGCAGATCGAGGCGGCCGCGCACGCCGGCGCGCCGGCGATCGAGCTGCACACCGGCGCGTACGCGTGCGCCGCAGGTGCCGCCGCCGCCACCGAGCTCGAGCGGCTGCGTTCGGGTGCGCGGCTCGCCGCCAGCCTCGGCCTCGAGGTGCATGCCGGCCACGGCCTCAACTACCGCAACGTGCAGCCGGTCGCCGCGGTGCGCGAGATCGTCGAGCTCAACATCGGACACGCGCTCATCGCCCACGCCGTGTTCGTCGGCCTGCCGGCCGCGGTGCGCGAGATGAAGGCGCTCATGAGCGAGGCGCGCCGGTGATCTTCGGCATCGGCGTCGATGTGCTCGAGAGCGCCCGCATCGCGCACACGCTCGAGCGCTTCGGCGCGCGCTTCATCGAGCACCTGCTCATGCCCGAGGAACGCGCACAGCTGGCGCACACGGCGCGCCGCGAGCGTTTTCTCGCCATGCGCTTCGCCGCCAAGGAGGCGATCGTCAAGGCCATGGGTACCGGGTTCGCTCACGGGGTATGGATCCGCGACGTCGGCGTGGTGCAGAACGCCTGGGGCAGACCCGAGGTGGTGTTCTCCGAGCGCGGCAATCGCGTGCGCCGCGAGCTCGGCATCGGCGCGGGGCACGTGACGCTCACCGACGAGCGCGGTCTGGTGGTGGCCGTGGCCGTGCTCATGAAGGCGACATGAACACGCTGGTGTTCGACATCGAGACCGTGCCGGACGTTGAATTCGGACGGCGGCTGTACGGGCTCGACGGGCTCTCCGACGGGCAGGTTGCCAAGGCGATGTTCGCCCTGCGCCGCAACGCGGCCGTACCCGCGCGCGCGCCGGTCGGTCCGGGCGGTGGGGACTTCCTGCCGCTCGAGCAGCACCGCGTGGTCGCCATCTCCTGCGCGCTGCGCAGCCGGGAAGGGCTCACGGTGTGGAGTCTCGGCGAACCCGGCGACGGCGAGGCCGAGCTGGTCCAGCGGTTCTTCGAAGGCATCGGGAAATTCTCCCCCGACCTCGTGTCCTGGAACGGCTCCGGGTTCGATCTGCCGGTGCTGACCTACCGGGCGCTGCGGGCGGGCGCGCAGGCGCCGCGCTTCTGGGAGACCGGGGAGGAGGATCCCTCGTTCCGCTACAACAACTATCTCAGTCGCTATCACTGGCGGCACACCGACCTGATGGACGTGCTGTCGGGCTTCCAGAGCCGCGGCCGGGTATCGCTCGCCAACATGGCCTGTCTGCTCGGACTCCCGGGCAAGCTCGGTTTCGAGGGCGCGCAGGTGTGGGAGGCGTGGCAGCGCGGTGACCTCGCCGGCATCCGCCGCTACTGCGAGACCGACGTGCTCAACACCTGGCTCATCTACCTGCGCTTCGAGCAGCTGCGCGGACATCTCTCGCGCGAGCAGCACACGGACGAGCTCGCGCGCGTCAGGAGCTATCTGAGCGCCTCGAAGGAGCCGCACTTCGCCGAGTTCCTGCGCGCCTGGCAGGCGGGCGCTTGAGCGCCGCGCCCGGCGGTAGCGCGGCGGAGGAAACCGGCCAGACGGGCAGGGTGTGCGGACTGACCCACGCGGGTGAGGGTGTGCTGCACGCCGGCAAGACGGTATTCGTCGCCGGGGCACTGCCCGGGGAGCGCATCCGCTTCCGGCGCACGCGCCGCCACCGCCAGCACGATGACGGTGAGCTGCTCGAGGTGCTCGAGCCCGCGCCCACGCGGGTGCTGCCGCGCTGCCCGCACTTCGGCGTGTGTGGCGGCTGCGCACTGCAGCACCTTTCGCCCGCGGCGCAGCTGGCCGTGAAGGGCGTGGAGCTCAGGGACACACTTGCACGCGTGGCGCGCGTGGCGCCGGCCGCATGGCTGGCGCCGCTCGCCGGCCCCGCGTGGGGCTATCGGCGCCGGGCGCGACTCGGCGCGAAGTTCGTGCGCAAGAAGGGCTGCGTGGTGGTGGGTTTTCGCGAGCGCGCCGCCCCCTACGTGGCGCAGCTCGGCTGCTGCGACGTGCTGGCCGCGCCTGCCGGGGCGCTGATCGCGCCGTTGGCGGCCATGCTGACCGGCCTCAGCATCCGCGAGCACGTACCGCAGATCGAGCTGGCCGTGGCCGACAACGCGACGGCTCTGGTGCTGCGCGTGCTCAAGAGCCCTACGCCCGAGGACCTCGCGCAACTGACCGCGTTCGCCGCTGCGCAGCGGGTGCGGCTGTACCTGCAGCCCGGCGGACTCGACTCGGTGCAGGAGCTCGGGCCGCCGGCCGGACCGCTGTGGTACGCGCTGCCGCACTTCGGTCTGGAGCTCGAGTTCGCCCCCACCGACTTCATCCAGGTGAACGGCACGGTCAACCAGGCGCTGGTCGAGCAGGCGGTGCAGCTGCTCGGGCTCACGCCGGACTCGGTGGTACTCGATCTCTTTTGCGGCCTGGGGAACTTCACCCTGGCGCTGGCCCGCTCGGCCGCCGGCGCGGTGGGCGTCGAGGGCGAGCCGGCGCTGGTCGGGCGCGCCCGCCGCAACGCCGAGCGCAACGGCGTCGTCAACGCCGCATTCCACGTCGCCGACCTGACGCAAGCGCCCGCTACCGGCGTACCCTGGATGCGCCAGCGCTACAGCCACGTGCTGCTCGATCCGCCGCGCACCGGCGCGCACCAGGTGCTGGCGGCGATCGCAGAGCTCGCGCCGCAGCGGGTGTTGTATATTTCCTGTCATCCGGGAAGCCTGGCGCGCGATGTGGGGATGTTGGTGCACGAGCACGGCTTGACGCTCGCCGCCGCCGGCGTGGTCGACATGTTTCCGCACACCGCGCACGTGGAATCGCTGGCGCTGCTGACGGACGAGCGCCGCGCACGCGCCGTGCCCGACCCATGAGCCTGGGACCTCTGATGATCGACCTCGCGGGCACCGAGGTCACCGCCGAGGAGCGCGAGCTGCTGCATCACCCGTTGGTGGGCGGGGTGATCCTGTTCACACGCAACTACGTCGAGCCCGCGCAGCTCACCGCCCTGGTGAGCGCCATTCATGCTGCGCGCTCCCCGCCGCTGATCGTGGCGGTCGACCAGGAGGGCGGTCGCGTGCAACGCTTCCGTCCCGGATTTTCGCTCCTGCCGCCGGCGCGGCGCATCGGCCACGAGTTCGATCAGGATGCCCGTCGCGGAGTCGCGCTCGCACGCTCCCTCGGGTGGCTGATGGCCGCGGAGCTGCGCGCCCACGGCGTCGATATCTCCTTTGCGCCCTGTGTGGACCTGGACTACGGGGTCGGCATCATCGGTGAGCGCGCCTTCCACGCTTCCGCCGAGGCGGTCGGGCAGCTTGCCGCGGCCTGGATGCACGGCATGCGCGAGGCCGGCATGGCGGCGACCGGCAAGCACTTTCCGGGCCATGGCGCCGTCGTGGCAGACTCGCACCTGACGCTGCCGGTGGACCGGCGGGCGCTTCCCGACCTGGCTGCGGATCTCGCCCCCTACCGGCGGCTCATCCCCAACGGCCTGGCGGCCGTCATGGTGGCGCATGTGCTGTTTCCGGCCGTGGATCAGGCGCCCGCCAGCCTGTCCGGGCGCTGGATTCGCGACGTGCTACGCGGAGAGCTGCGGTTTCAGGGGGTAGTGTTCACCGATGATCTTTCCATGGGAGGGGCTGCCGCTGCCTACGGGGACGTCGTGACCCGGGCGCGGGAAGCCCTGTCGGCGGGCTGCGACATGCTGCCGGTCTGCAACAATCGTCCGAGCGTCATCGAGCTGCTGGCGAGGCTCGACATGGAGCCGCAGCCGGCCTCCAGCCTGCGCCTGGTGCGCCTGCATGGCCGCCCCGGCGCCCCGGTGCGCTCCGCACTCGAGACCTCGCCGGAGTGGACCCGCGCGCGGGAACTGCTGGCGCGTGCCACGGCCGCCCCCGCCCTGACGCTCGATGCGGGCCGCAACCCATGAACAGCTGGTCGGTGGAGGCGTGGCGGCGGGTGGTCGAGAATTCGCCTGAAGGCATCGTGATCTGCGATGCGCTGGCCACCGACTGTCCGGTGGTGTTCGTCAACACTGCCTTTCAGCAGATGTGCGGCTATCCGGCGGCGGCACTGCTCGGAACCAACCTGCGGATCCTGCAGGGCACCGATCGCGATCAGGAGGCCCGCACCCGGCTCGCCGAAGCCGTCAGCAAAGGTGAGCCGGCGCGCGTGCTGGTGCGCAACTACCGTCCCGACGGCGCGCTGTTCTGGAACGAGATGATCGTGCAGCCGGTGCGCACGGACGGCAAACTCACCCATTTCATCGGTTATCACCGCGACGCCAGCGAACGTCTGAAAACCGCCGAGCGCTTGCCGGCGGGGCTACCCTCGTGGCTGCGGGAGGATCGGCTGACCGGGCTGCACTCGCGCGCCTACTTCGAGGAGCTGCTGCGGCGCGACTGGCAGATTGCGCAGCGCGACTCGCACGAGATCGGGCTCACGCTGTTCGATATCGATGATCTGGGGGCCTACAACGAGAAGTTCGACCGCTCGGCGGGCGATGCTTGCATCCGCCGTGTGGCGCGGGTGATCGGCGCCTCCTATCGGCGCGGCGGGGACCTGGTCGGGCGCTGGGAGGGCGGCCGTTTCGCGGTGCTCACCCAGGGTGAGGCCGCGGAGAAAGCCTCGCAGTACGCGCAGGTCGTCAGGCAGCGGGTGCGCGACCTGCTGATGCACCATCCCACGGCCGGTGCCGGCCGCTACGTCACGCTGAGTGCCGGAATTGCGAGCCTGGTGCCGCCGCGCACGCTGGCGGTCGAGGGGCTGCTCAAGGCCTGCGGCGCGGCGCTCAAGCGCGCCAAGAAGAACGGCAAGGACGGCGTCGTCACGGCCGAGGCAGCCGAGTTCCACTAAGTGCGGCGAGCCCGCTCGTTGTAACCTGAGCGGCCCGCCTGGCCGTTGGGTGCGGCGCAGCATGCGCCGCTGAGCACCACCCTGCCGACCGCGCAGCGAAAACCTGCCCGTCACAATGCCTTTTTGTGCACGCAACGCGGTCGGGCCGACTTGAGGCGACGCTCAGCGGCCCGGCGGACGCGCGCTCTGCGCGGGAGTCACGAGCGCGATCACGCCGAACGCCGGATGATCGAAGTAGTTGCGCTCGTAGAAGCGTACGCGGCGGCTCTCGTTGATGACGAATGTCGTGTCCGGAGCGGCACCCAGGCCCTCCGGCGGCGAGCCCGTGGCGTACGCGAGCGTCATCCCCAGGTGCAGGAACTGACCGCGCTCTAGGAACACATTGCCGCTCAGTCCCGGGACGTTGAGGCCGAGCTTCTGTACGGCGAAACCCGCCCGCGTGCCCCAGGCGCTCGCCGTCTGCGACCAGGCGGCATGCGCCACCGGTACATACCCACCACTCGCCCGCAGGCGGTTCTCGAGCTCGCCGAGCTGCCAGAGGGAAGCGGGCAGCACCGCGACGAAGCGTCCGACCTGGGATGAGCCGCTGGCGGATTCGTCCCCCGCGATGCTGCGCACGCCGGTCTCGGTGCTCCAGTCCTCCGGGGTGCCGAGCGCCTCGGTGGCCCGAAACACGATGATCTCGACGTTGTAGACGGCGGCCGCGGGCGCCTCCTGGGCGCTTCCCGGCAGTGTGCCGGACAGCAGTGCAACGGCCGCGCCGGCGAGCAGCAGCGCGCGCCGCTGCGCAAGGTGAAGGTCCATGCCGGCATTCTAATGGAGTCGCGGCGGTGCGCCGAGCCGCTCGAGCAGTTGCGCGGCAAACTCGAAGCGCACGCTCTCGGCCGGCAGCGGCCGCGAGACGCGCAGCTTGAGCGGCCCCTCGAGACGGTACTCGTGTGCCTCCTGGCGGATCAGCTGCACGATGGTTGCCGGGTCGATTGCCGAATGCTCTTCGAACGACACCGAGCCGCCGTGCGGCCCGAGATCCAGCCGCCGCACCCCGAGGGCGCGGGCGGCGAGTTTGAGCCGGGCGATGCGCAGCAGGCTCTGTGCGGCGGGCGGCAGCGGACCGAAGCGATCGTGCAGCTCGGCCGCGAGGTCATCGAGGGCAGCCTCGCTGTCGGCGGCGGCAATGCGCTTGTACAGCGACAGGCGCACGTGCACGTCGCCCACGTAGGCCTCCGGCAGGAACGCCGGCACACGCAGCTCCACCTCGGTGGCCGCGGCGAGCGGCTGATCGAGCTGCGGCTCGCGACCGGCCTTGAGCGCGCTCACGGCGCGCTCGAGCATGTCCAGGTACAGCGCCAGCCCGACCTCGGTCATCTGGCCGCTCTGCTGCTCGCCGAGCAGCTCGCCGGCGCCGCGGATCTCCAGATCGTGCGTGGCGAGCACGAAGCCGGCGCCGAGCTCCTCCATGGACTCGATTGCCTCGAGTCGCTTGGCGGCATCACGGGCCAGCGCCGGGCGCGGCGGCGCGATCAGATAGGCGTAGGCGCGGTGGTGCGAGCGGCCGACGCGGCCACGCAGCTGGTGCAGCTGAGCGAGTCCCATCCGGTCGGCGCGGTTGATGATGATGGTGTTGGCGGTGGGCACGTCGATGCCGCTCTCGATGATGGTGGTGCACACCAGCATGCTGAAGCGGCGGTGATAGAAATCGACCATGAGTTGCTCGAGCTCGCGTTCGCGCATCTGCCCGTGGCCGATGCGCACGCTCGCCTCCGGGACCAGTGCCTGCACCTCGGCGGCGATCTTGCCGATGGTACGCACCTCGTTGTGCACGAAATAGATCTGGCCGCCGCGGCGCAGCTCGCGCAACGCCGCCTCGCGCAGCGTCGGAGCGTGCCACTCGATCAGAAAGGTCTTGATGGCCAGCCGCGCGGCCGGTGCGGTGGTGATGAGCGACAGGTCGCGCAGCCCGCCGAGAGCCATATTGAGTGTGCGCGGAATGGGCGTGGCGGTGAGGGTGAGCACGTGCACGTTGGCGCGCAGCGCCTGCAGGCGCTGCTTGTCGCGCACGCCGAAGCGGTGCTCCTCGTCGATGACCAGCAGTCCCAGGTCGCGGAAGCGCGCGTGCGCGTGCAGCAGCCGGTGGGTGGCGATGACCACGTCCACCTTGCCCTGTTCGAGCCCTGCGAGCACGGCCTGGGTCTCCTTCGAGGTGCCGAAGCGCGACAGCGCCTCGATGCGTACCGGCCAGTCGGCGAAGCGATCGCGAAAGTTGGTGAGGTGCTGCTGCACCAGCAGCGTCGTCGGCGCGAGCACCGCCACCTGCTTGCCGCCCTGCGCGGCGACGAAGGCGGCGCGCATGGCGACCTCGGTCTTGCCGAAGCCGACGTCGCCGCACACGATCCGGTCCATGGGCACATCGCTTTGCAGGTCGTGGAGCACCTGGCGAATCGCCTCGGCCTGGTCAGCGGTCTCCTCGAACGGGAAGGCGCTGACAAAGGCCTGGTAGTCGAGCTCGTTGCGCGGCAGTGCCAGCCCGCGCTGGGCCTTTCGGCGCGCGTGCAGGTCGAGCAGCTCCGCGGCGACGTCGCGCACCTGCTCCGCGGCACGCCTGCGGGCGCGCGCCCACTGATCCGTGCCGAGCTTGTGCAGCGGGGCGCTCTCGGGCGCGGCACCGGTGTAGCGGCTCACCAGGTGCAGCGCATGCACCGGCACGTAGAGGCGGTCGCCGTCCCGGTACTCGAGCACCAGGAACTCCCCGGGCTGGCCGCCGACTTCCATCGGCGTGAGGCCCAGGTAGCGGCCGACGCCGTACTCCTCGTGCACCACCGGTGCGCCGGGGTCGAGATCCTGCAGGTCGCGCAGGATCGCTTCCGGATCCGCGGCACGCTTGCGCCGCCGCTCCTGGCGGGCGCGTGCACCGAACAGCTGGGTCTCGGAGATGACCGCGATCGGCGGTGAGGTGAGCGTGAGGCCCTCCAGGTCCGGGGCGACGGTGAGCCCGAGCCGCGCTGCGCCGCCGGCAAACGCTTCCCAGCTCTCGACGAGCTGCACCTCGTGCCGGTGCGCCCGCAGCATTTCCTGCAGCACCTCGCGCCGGCCGGCGGAGTCGCAGGCCAGCAGCACCCGCCCGGCGAACGCCCGCAGGAACGCATCCAGCGGGGCGAACGGCTGCTCGGCCCGCACGTCGATGCGCAGCTCCTGCGGAGCGGTGGAGGGGAAGTTGCGCACCGCGGGCGACTCACCGTCGAGCTCCGTATCGGCCTTGAAGGCGTCGAGCGTAATCGAGGCAAAGTGGCCGAGCCGTCCGGCCAGCTCCGCCGGTTCGAGAAACAGCTCCGCGGGACTCAGCACCGGACGCTCGATATCGTGGCGGCGATCCTCGTAGCGGGCGGCAACGTCCTCCCAGGCGCGGTCGAGGGCCTGTCCGAGCGCGGCGTCGTGCACGATCACGGCGTCCGCCGGCAGGTAGTCGAACAAGGTCGCGGTCGAATCAAAGAACAGCGGCTGATAGAACTCGACGCCCGCCGGCGCCAGTCCCTCGCTCACGCCGCGGTAGACAGTGGTGCGGGTGGGATCGCCCTCGAAGCGCGTGCGGTAACGGCGCCGGAAGTCCTTCACCGCGTCCGGATCCAGCGGCACCTCCCGCGCCGGCAGCAGCCGCACGCTCGCGAGGGCATCGAGTGAGCGCTGCGTTTCCGGATCGAAGCGGCGCAGCACCTCGATCTCGTCGTCGAACAGGTCGATGCGCAGCGGCGCTGCCGCGCCCATCGGAAACACATCGAGCAGCGAGCCGCGTACCGCGTACTCGCCCGGACTCACCACCTGGCTGACGCTCGCGTAGCCGGCTTCGACGAGACGCTGGCGGAACGGCTCGAGCGCGAGCGCCTGGCCCCGGTGCAGCTCGAACGCGCGGCCCTGCACGTGGCTGCGCGGCGCGAGCCGCTGCATGAGCGTGTCGGCCGCCACGATCAGGCAGCCGTGCTGCACAGCGGGCAGCTCGAACAGCGTCTTCAGGCGTTCGGAGACGATGTCCGGGTGCGGCGAGAACAGGTCGTAGGGCAGCACCTCCCAGTCCGGCAGGCGTAGCAGCGGCAGCGCGCTCGCGGTGAAGAAGCGCAGCTCCGCGCTGAGGCGCTCGAGCTCGCGAGCGCCCGCCGCGATCAGCACGTAGAGCCGCCGGTCTGCCTGGGCTGCTTCCGCCAGCGCCAGTGCCGCGGCACTGCCGTAGAGCTGATGCCAGCGCAGGCGCGGGCTCGCCGCGCTCGGGGTCGGGGGGTGCAGCAGCGTGGACATGCGGTCGGCCGGCGCGAAAGCCCGCGAGCTTACCTAAAGCGGCGCCCGCCGGGGGAACCGGCGAGCGCCGCCGCCGACGCCGCAAGGGGTCAGCGGGCTCAGCGGCTCAGGCGGCGACCGGGCCGGCGCTCACCTGCAGGCGCGTCGCCAGCGGCACACAGAAGATATCGATCGGGTGCGAGCGCCCCCGCAGCTGCAGCGCGGGCAGCGCTGTTGCACCGACGTCCACCCCGTGCGCATCGAGCGACTGCTTCAGCGTGCGCGAGAACAGCATCTCCCCGGAGCGCGCCCGCTGGCACAGCCGCGCGGCGATATTCACCGTGTCGCCGATGATCGTGTAGCTCATGTAAGAGGAGGAACCGATGTTGCCCGCCACGACATCGCCTTCGTTGATGCCGATCCCGAGGCCGGCATCGACCTGGTAGCGCTCCTTCCAGGAGCGCGCCAGCTCGGTGAACCCGGTGAGCATCTCGCCCGCGGCGCGCACCGCGCGCTGCGGGCTGTCGAGCTGTTCCAGCGGCACCCCGAACGCGAGCATCAGACAATCCCCCGCCATGTGAAATACCGTGCCCTCGTGGCGGAAGGTAATCTCAGTGAGGAGTGAGAAGTACTCGTTGAGCAGCGGCACCACCCGATGCGGATCGAGCTGCTCGGAGATACTGGTGAAGCCGCGCAGGTCCGCGAACAGCACCACCGCATGGGCGCGCGCGTCGGCGGTGGCGAGCAGCGTGTCGCGCAACTGCGCGTCCCCGAGGATCTTGTCGGCCACGCGTGGCGACACGTAGCGGCGAAAGGTCTGCCGGAGCACTTCCTCACGTCGCCGGATCTCCGCCTCGAGCCGGGCCGCCGCTGTTTTTCTGCGCACCGCTCCGGCACGCACCAGGGCCTCGATTTGTGCCCGAAGAGGCTCGTCCGCCGCCACCAGATCCCCAAGGAAATTATTCGGTTAGGCGCGAGACTATCACATCCGTGTGAAGTGTCGATGCCCGTCGAGGCGGAGGCGGCAGCGGAAGACGCCGGCCGCAGTCGGCTCGCTCAGGACTTAAGCGAGGGGCTGCCCGAGGCCTTCGCGCTCATGCTGCGCAGGCGATGGACGGTGATCACGACGCCCACCAGCAGGAAGATTCCCGCGAGCAGTAGGTCGCCACGCTGGTAGGAGCGGTACGCCAGCGCCAGCCAGACGAGGAGCAGGACGAGGCTGACCGCTGCGGGCATTGAACGGCCCTGGGTGTGGTGACGCGGAGCCTCAGCCGCCAGTCGGCGCGGCGCCGGCAGGCGGGGCAGCGTCGGCAGGCATCGCTTCACCTGCAGGTGCGGTTCCGCTGGTGGCTGCGGTGCCGTCGGCCGGCGGCGCGCCGCCCTCGGGCATAGCGCCGGCGGGCGCGGCGCTGCTGACCACGACTGAATCGATCACGCGGTCACGCTCGAACACGACCGAAAAGCCGTTGTAGTCCCAGCGAGTGATCGGCGGCTGGTGCGGCGCGCCGCCGACCGTGGGATGGCGGGTAACCGGCGCGCCGAACTGCTTCTCGACCTCGCCCATGGTGCTGCCGCGCTTGGGCAGCTGCACCTGTGACTCGCGCACCTGCACCTGATCGTTCACCACGATGGTCTCGGCGGCCGCGGCGCTCACCAGCGTGCAGCCGCACAGCAGTGCGGCGAGGATGCGGGTCTGCATGACAGCTCTCCCTGGGCTGCCGGTGACTATAGCACCGCCGGAAATCTGTCAAACCCGGCCAGCACTCCAAGGCGCTGTTTTGTGACGCAGGTCTGATTAACGCCTCGGCTGTGGTTAAATCGCGACGATGTTCTACCCACTGTCGGTCTATGTGGGCCTGCGCTACGTGCGCGCCCGCTCGACCAGATTCTTCGTTTCCTTCATTACCTGGGCATCCCTGGTCGGGGTGTGCGTGGGTGTCGCCGCGCTCATCGTAATTCTGTCGGTGATGAATGGCTTCGAGGGCGAGCTGCGCGAGCGGCTGCTGTCCCTGAGCGCACAGGTGCGCATCACGGCAGCGCCCGCAGCACCCGCGGCGGGAACCGTCGTGGCCCCGGACTGGCAGGGTGCCGCACGCCTGGCGCAGGGTACGGCTGGTGTCACGGACGTAGCCCCGTATGCCGAGCTGCAGGTGCTCGCGGTGCGCCGGCCCGAGATGCTTCCGGTGCTGTTGCGCGGCATCGATCCTGCCGCTCGCTCCAGCGCGGCCGAGCTTTCGCAGGCAATCAGTCAGGGTCACCTCGCAGACCTCGCGGCCGGCTCGGACCGCGTCATCGTGGGCGCAGTGATCGCCGAGCGGCTGGGGCTGTCGCCCGGAGATGCGCTGACCGTCCTCGTGCCAACGGTGGACGCGGACGGCGCGCCGGCGCCGAAGCTGCGCGAGCTCACGGTTGCCGGCGTGTTCGAGGTCGGGCTGCAGGATCACGACGCAACACTCATGTTCGCGAACCTGGCCGACGTGCGGGCGCTCGCTTCCGGCGGCACGGCCGGCGAGGGGCTGCGCGTGCGTGTGCGCGATGTGCTCGCGGCGCCGGCGGTAGCCGCGCGACTGCGGGCACGGCTGCCGCCGGCGTTCGAGGTGCGCGACTGGACCCAGGACAACGCCAACTACTTTCGCGCCATCCGCATCGAGAAGACGATGATGTCGCTGATCCTGCTGCTGATCGTCGCGGTCGCCGCCTTCAACATCGTCGCGATGCTGGTGATGGTGGTGACCGACAAGCGCACCGACATCGCCATCGTGCGTACCTTCGGCGCCGCACCGCGGCGCGTGATGGGCATCTTCATCACCCAGGGGCTGGTCATCGGCTGGCTCGGCGTGGCGCTCGGGGTGGTGCTGGGGCTCACCCTCGCGCTGCACGTCGACACCATCGTACCGTTCCTCGAGCACACCTTCGGCTTCCAGATCATGGACGCGGACGTCTACTACATCACCGCCATCCCCTCGGAGGTGCATTGGAGCAACGTGGGGGCGATCGCACTGGCGGCCCTGCTGTTGACCGCGCTCGCCACGGTGTACCCCTCGATCCGCGCTGCGCGCACCGCGCCCGCGGAAGCACTGCGCTACGAGTAGCGATGAGTGCCTATGAATGGCTGATCGGCACGCGCTATCTGCGCTCGACGCATCGGCGCGGCTTCGTGTCGTTCGTCGCGCTGATGTCGGTGTCCGGGCTCACGCTCGGGGTGGCGACCCTGATCGTGGTGCTCTCGGTGATGAACGGCTTCGAGCGTGAGCTGCGCAGCCGCATGCTCGCGGTCACCGCCCACGCGACCATCGTCGGGCTCAACGGTTCGCTCAGCGACTGGCGCAGCCTCCAGTCGGAGCTGCGGCGTCAGCCGCACGTGCAGGCGGCGGTTCCCTACATCGCGAGCCAGGCGATGTTCGCCAACGGTGCCCGCATGGTGGGCGCCGGCGTGCGCGGCGTGCTGCCGCAGCAGGAGCGCACCGCCACCGGGCTGGCGCAACACATGGTCGCCGGCGACCTCGCGGAGCTGCAGGCCGGCAGCTATGCGACCGTTCTCGGCACCGCTCTGGCACACGAGCTGAACGTAGGCGTCGGCGACACGGTGGTGCTGATTGCACCCGAGGGCACGGCGACTCCCACCGGCGTCGTGCCACGCATGCGGCGCTTTCGCGTCGCAGGCCTGTTCAACTCCGGCATGTACGAGTTCGACCGCGGACTCGCGCTGGTGCACCTGACGGATGCAGCGCGGCTGTTCCGCTCCGGTGAAGGGGTGACGGGCCTGCGGCTCGCCTTCGACGACCCGCTGCGCGCCCCGGCGCTGGTGCGCGCCCTGGCGCTCGCCCTGGGGGGTCCGGGGTTCTACGTCTCGGACTGGACGCAGGATCACGCCAACTTCTTTCGCTCGATCGAGATCACCAAGTCGATGCTGTTCGTAATCCTGCTCATGCTGGTCGCGGTCGCCGCCTTCAACATCGTCGCTACCCTGGTCATGATCGTGAAGGAGAAGCAGACCGACATTGCCATCCTGCGCACGCTCGGCGCGGCACCGCGCAACGTGCTGCTGACCTTCGCGGTGCAGGGCGTGCTCATCGGGTTGGCCGGCACGCTCGCCGGGGCGGCCCTCGGCACGCTGCTCGCCGACAATCTCGAAATGCTGGTGGCGGCGCTCGAGCGGCTGCTCGGCACGCAGTTCCTCGATGCGCGCGTCTACTACATGAGCGACCTGCCGGCGTACGTCGAGGGGGTCGACGTCCTGAAGGTCTGCGGCGTGGCGTTCGTGCTCTGTGTGCTGGCGACCATCTACCCGGCGTGGCGTGCGGCGCGCACGGCTCCGGCGGAGGCCCTGAGGCATGAATGACTGCGTTCTCGAGGCGCGCGACGTTCACAAGAGCTTCCGCCAGGGACCGGTGCTGCTGCCGGTGCTGCAGGGTGTGGCGCTCACCGTCGCCGCCGGCGAGCGGGTGGCGATCGTCGGCGCCTCCGGCTCGGGCAAGACTACGCTGTTGCAGATACTGGGGGGACTCGACCGTCCGACCTCCGGGGTGGTGCAGGTGGCCGGCCGCGACATTCATGCGCTCAGCGAGAACGAGCGCGGCGCGCTGCGCAACCGCGCACTCGGCTTCGTCTACCAGTTCCACCACCTTTTGCCGGAGTTCTCCGCGCTCGAGAACGTGGCCATGCCGCTGCTGGTGCGGCGCACGCCGATCACCGCCGCGCGCACCGCGGCGCGTGCCTTGCTCGAGCGGGTAGGGCTCGGCGAGCGGCTCGAGCACCGCCCGCACCAGCTCTCCGGCGGGGAACGCCAGCGGGCGGCGGTGGCGCGCGCGCTGGTCACGCAGCCGCGGATCGTGCTCGCCGACGAGCCCACCGGCAATCTCGACGGCAGCAACGCCGCGAGCGTGTTCGCGCTGATGCTCGAGCTCAATCGCGAGCGCGGGACGAGCCTGGTGGTGGTCACCCACGACCTGAGGCTCGCAGGGCAGATGGAGCGGGTGTACGAGCTCGAGCGCGGCGTACTGACCGAGCGCAGGCGGGCGTGAATGGTCGCGGTCAGGCCGACTGCGCCGCGTGACGCGCGCGATAACGGCTGCGGACATGCCGGCGCCATACGATCTCGAGCGCCAGCCAGCCGCCGATGCCGCCAACGATGGCGCAGGCGAGGCACCCCACGACGAACGGCTGCCACACCGGCAGCAGTCCGTGCGTGAACCAGCGCCAGTCGGCGACGAATCTGAAGTGCTGTTGGGGCGCGTGCAGCAACGCCGCGCCGACGCGATACGCCAGGTAATAAACCGGAACCGCGCAAAAGGGGTTGGTGAACAGCCAGGTCGTGCCGTAGACCACCGGGATGTTGAGCCGCCAGACGAGAGCTGCGATCACGGTGAGCAGCAGGTGCACCGGCAGCGGCACGAAGCAGATCGCGATTCCCGCGCCGAACCCGTAAGTGACCGCACGCCGGTGCAGCGTCCACAGCTGCGGGTCGGCGATGCGCTCGCCGAACACCCGCACGGGCCAGCGATCCCGCAGGGCGTCGGGAGCGGGGACGATCCTTTGCAGCAGACGGCGCGGCACGGGTGCGCAGACTCTACCAGAAGGTCCTCGGCCACAAGCCGCCTCGTGGCGGATGTGCGACACGGCACTAATCGACAGCGCTTGCCTTGAGCGCGCGCTCCCCTCCGGTATGATCGGCCTTTGCGGTCTTCAGGTGCTGCGAGGAAAGTCTTCGGATGTGGGAAATAGTGCGGGCCGGCGGTCCGCTGATGTGGCCGATCATTCTGTGCTCGATCACGGCGGCGGCAATCATTCTGGAGCGGCTCTGGACCCTGCAGGACAAGCGCGTGCTGCCGCGCGAGCTGGCGCAGCGAGTCTGGCAGCTGATCGAGGCCAACCAGGTCAACGACAAGGTGATCGCCGCGCTCGAGCAGAACTCGCCCCTCGGCCGGCTGCTGGCGACCGGGCTCGCCAACCGTCACCGTCCGCGCGAAATCCTCATGGAGCGACTCGAAGACACCGGCCGTCACGTAGTGCACGAGCTCGAGCGCTTCATCAACACGCTGGGCACCATCGCCGGCATCTCGCCGCTGCTCGGGCTGCTCGGCACCGTGACCGGCATCATCCGCTCCTTCAACGTCATCGAGGCGGGCGGCATGGGTGATCCGCGCGCACTCTCCGGCGGCATCGCCGAGGCGTTGATCTGCACCGTCGCCGGCCTGTGCGTCGCGATTCCCGCGCTCATTTTCTACCGCTACCTGCGCGGCCGGGTCGAGGGGATCGTGGTGGAGATGGAGAAGCAGGCCATCCGCATGGCCGATGCCCTCGAGGCCGCGCGCCTGCGCGAGCCGCGCGAGCGCCCCTCGGCCGCCGCGGCAGTGGCCTGAGCGCCGTGGGGACGCCGGAGGCTGCCGGATGAATCTCAAGACCCGCCGTCACGAAGAGCCCGAGATCAACGTGGTCTCGCTCATCGACGTGGTGTTGCTGCTGGTGGTGTTCTTCATCCTGTCCAGCCGGTTCAGCGACGAAGGGCGACTGCACGTGCACCTGCCGCAGGCGAGCGCCGTGCCCCTCGAGAAGGTCGGCGGCGAGCCGCTGGTCGTGAGTGTGACGCAGCAGGGCGGCTACCTCGTCAACCAGCGCGAGCTGATCAATTCGAGCCCGGAGACGCTGCGGGCGGCGCTGCTCAAGGAAGCCGGCGGCAACCGCGCCATGCGCGTCACGCTGCGTGCCGACGCGCGCGCCACGCATCAGTCCGTCATCACCGCCATGGACGTGCTCGGACGCCTCGGCTTCGCCGAGGTGAATATCGCGACGGTCAAGGAAGAGCCGGCGGGCAAGCCTTGAACGATGCCGGCCGAGCGCTGAGGCCAACGCCGAGCCGCGAGGGCGGCGCGCTCAGAGTATACCGGCGCCTGCTCGGCTATCTCGCCGCGTATCGCGGGCGCTTCATGCTCGGCCTGCTCGGCGGAGCGCTGTTCGCGGCGACCATGGCGAGCTTCGCGCTGTTCGCCAAGAAGTTCGGCGACGGCACGCTCGCCCACCGCGACCCGCGCACCATACTGTGGGTGCCGCTGGCGCTGGTGGGTCTGTTCATCCTGCGCGGCATCGGCGACTTCACCCAGACCTACTGCATGGGCTACATCGGCCGGCAGGTCGTGAGCCGGCTGCGCAGCGAGGTGTTCCGGCACATGCTGCTGCTGCCGATAGGCTACTTTGACCGCCACTCTTCCGGCGTGCTGCTGTCGCGGCTCACCTACAACAGCGAGCAGATAGGCTGGGCGGCCACCGAGTCGGTGATCATCGTGGTGCGCACCGCGCTGACCATCGCCGCTTCGATCGGATTTCTCCTGTGGATGAATGCACGCCTGACGCTCATCGCACTCATCATGGGTCCGCTGGTGGGCTGGCTGGTGTCGGTCATCAACGCCAGGTTCCGCCGCTACAGCCATCGCATCCAGGACTCGATGGGGGACGTGACCCGCGTCGCCAAGGAGACCTTCGAGGCCCCGCGCCTCATCAAGGTGTACGACGCGCAGCCGCACCTCAGCCGCCAGTTCGACGCCGTGAACGAGCGCAACCGCCGCTCCAACATGCGGCTGATCCTGACGCGGGGGATCTCCAACCCGGTGGTGCAGCTGGTGACCGCGGTGGGCTGCGCATTCGTGCTGTCGATCGCCATCGCCGATGCGATCCACCAGCGCATGAGCATGGGGGACCTGCTGGGGTTCCTCACGGCGCTGGTGAGCATCGCCCAGCCGCTGCGCGACCTGGTCGGCGTGGCCGGCCCGCTGCAGCAGGGGATCGCCGCTGCGCACAGCCTGTTCGAGCTGCTCGATGAGCCCGCCGAGCCTCCCGGCGGCACTTTCCGCACCGCACGGGCGCGCGGGGCGGTGCAGTTCGAGCACGTCTCGTTTTCCTACAGCGCCGGCGCGGCGGCGGGCGCCGAGGGCGCGCCGCGGCCTGCACCCGTGGCGGCGCTGTCCGACGTGTCTATCGCCGTCGCCGCGGGCGAGACCCTGGCGATCGTCGGGCGCTCGGGCAGCGGCAAGTCGACGCTGGTTAACCTGCTGCCGCGCTTCTACGACGTGGCCGGCGGCAGCGTACGCATCGACGGCCGCGACGTGCGCGACTACGAGCTGAAGAACCTGCGCGAACAGATTGCGGTAGTCTCCCAGGACGTCGTCCTGTTCGACGACACCATCCGCAACAACATCGCCTTCGGCCGCGACGTGCCGGACGCCGCCATCGAGCGTGCCGCAGAAGCGGCGCATATCCTGGAGTTCGTGCGCAGTCAGCCCGCCGGCCTCGATGCGCTGGTGGGCGATCGCGGCATGCTGCTCTCGGGCGGGCAGCGCCAGCGTATCGCCATTGCACGCGCGCTGCTGAAGGACGCCCCGATCCTGATTCTCGACGAGGCCACCTCGGCGCTCGACACCGAGGCGGAGCGCTACATTCAGGCGGCGCTTGCGCAGCTGCTGCGCAACCGCACCACGTTCGTGATCGCCCACCGCCTGTCCACGGTGGAGCAGGCCGACCGCATCATCGTCCTCGATGCGGGCACCATCGCCGAGAGCGGCACGCATGCGGAGCTGCTTGCCGCTGGCGGGCTGTATGCCCAGCTGTATCGGCTGCAGTTCGCCGACTGAGGGAACCGCGCCGGCGTGGAGCGACGGCTTACCGAGCTCTGGTATCGCGACCGCGCTTGGGGCGCGCTGCTGCAGCCGCTCGCCTGGGTGTACGGGGCGGCGCTCGCCGTGCGGCGCCATGGGTATGCGGCGGGGTGGCTGCGCACCGAGAGCGTCGAGCGGCCGGTGGTAGTGGTGGGCAATCTCACGGTCGGCGGCACGGGCAAGACGCCGCTCACCGTCTGGCTCGCGCGCGCACTCAGCGCGCGGGGCCTGCGCGTGGGTCTGGTATCGCGCGGCTACGGCGGGCGCCACGGCCGCCCCCCACAGCTGGTCGAGGCGACCTCGCAGTGGCGCGACGTCGGCGATGAGCCGCTGATTCTTGCCCACCGTACCGCTTGTCCGGTCATGGTCGCCGGCGATCGGGTGGCCGCCGCGCGCGCTCTGGCCGGCCGCGTGGATGTCATCGTCGCCGACGACGGGCTGCAGCATCTGCGGCTCGCTCGCGACTGCCAGATCGTGGTGATCGACGGCGCCCGCGGCTTCGGCAACGGCCGCCTGCTCCCCGCCGGCCCGCTGCGCGAGCCGCTGGCGCGGCTCGCGCAGGCGGACGCGGTGGTGGTGAACGGCCCCCCCGAGCACGCCTCGCTGGCGCAGTCGCTGCCAGCGCGCGTGTTCGGCATGACTCTCGCGGCGCAGGAGGCAGTGCCACTCGATCGGCGCGCAGCCTCACGCCCGCTCGCGGAGTTTCGCGGACAACGGGTGCACGCCGTGGCCGGCATCGGCAATCCCGCGCGCTTCTTTGCCGGACTGCGGGCGCGCGGCATCGAGGTGATCGCCCACCCGTTTCCGGATCACCATCCCCTGGTCGCTGCGGAGCTGGAGTTCGGCGATGAGCTACCGGTGCTCATGACCGAGAAAGATGCCGTAAAATGCGCGGCGCTCACCGACCCGCGGCTGTGGTACGTGCCGGTGGCGGCGCAGCTCGCCGCGGGTGATGCGCATGAGCTGCTGGCGCGCGTGCTGACCAAGGCAGGTGCCGGCGGCTCTGCTGGAGGTCGGCTGTGATGGATGCGCGCCTGCTCGAGATACTCGCCTGCCCGGTGTGCAAGGGAACGTTGCAGTTCCGGCGCGAGGCGCAGGTGCTCGTATGCCGCCTCGACCGGCTCGCCTATCCCATCCGCGACGCGGTGCCGGTGATGCTCGAGGAGGAGGCGCGCCAGCTCGCCGCCGATGATCCCTTGCTCGATCGCTGAACGGGCGCACTTTGAGCAGCACGCCAGTGTTCCGCGTGGTGATTCCGGCGCGCTATGCCTCCACACGGCTCGCCGGCAAGGTGCTGCTGCCGATCGGCGGCAAGCCGATGGTGCAATGGGTGTACCAGCGTGCGCGCGCTTCGGGGGCGCAGGAGGTGCTGATCGCAACTGATGATGCGCGGATCGCCGGCGCCGCCCGAACCTTCGGCGCCGAGGCCGTGATGACCGCCGACACGCACACCTGCGGGACCGATCGCATCGCCGAAGTGGCGCGGCTGCGCGGCTGGGGCCTCGAGGAGATCGTGGTGAACGTGCAGGGCGATGAGCCGCTGGTTCCCGCTGGGGTCATTTCCCAGGTGGCGCAGCTGCTGCCGGCACAACCGCAGGCCGACATCGGCACGCTGGCCACTCCGGTCGAGTCGCTCGAGGAGCTGCTCGACCCCAACGTGGTGAAGGTGGTGACCGATGCGCGCGGGCGGGCGCTCTATTTCAGCCGCGCGCCGATCCCGTGGCATCGCGACGGCGCGCCGGCGGGACTGGGGAGTCAGCAGCGCTACCACGGCGCGCGGCGGCACCGTGGCATCTATGCCTACCGCGTCGCCGCGCTGCTGCGCCTCGCGCAGCTGCCCGTGGGTGCGCTCGAGGAGTGCGAGAAGCTCGAGCAGCTGCGCGCGCTCGAGCATGGCTTGGGCGTCTGCGTCGCCGACGCCGCCGAGCGACCCGGCCCGGACGTGAACACGCTCGCAGATCTCGAACGCGTTGCTGCGCTGATGGCCCGGCAGGAGCCATGAGGGGCTACACTTACGGGCCGCGGTGAACTCGCGCCTCCCAGGAGGGTCGAAAATCACGCTGGTTCCGTCACTTACTGTCAACCAGGGACCGGCAAACCGCGTTTTTGGAACGAGCGATGCGCTTGCAGCATGGAATCTCTGCGATGAATCGAACCCGGATCATTCGTCGTGCCGCCCCTGGCTGTGCGACCCTCCTCGCCGGTCTGCTGGCAGGCTGCGTGGAAGCGCCGCCGCCGCGGCCGCCACCGCCGCCACCGCCGCCACCGCCGCCACCGCCGATTACGGAGGTGTACGCGTATCCGCTGCACGGCCAGCCGCCGGCGCAGCAGGACCGCGACCACTACGAGTGCAGCCTGTGGGCCACGCAGCAGACGGGGTTTAACCCGAGTGCTCCAGGCGTGCCGCCGCACCAGCAGGTACGCATCGTGTCCGCCGGTCCGCCTCCCGGAACGGGCACGGCCGTCGGTGCGGTGACCGGTGCCATTATTGGGGCGGCAATCTCCAATCCCTGGCAGGCGGCAACCGGTGCCCTGGCGGGCGCCGTGGTCGGCGGTGCCATCGGCACAGCAGCCGATGCCGCCAACGCGCAGAGGACGCAGACGGTGGTGGTGCAGGACCGCCACGCGATGGCGGTCCAGGAGCAGAAGGCCGCCAACTACCGGCGTGCGCTCAGCGCCTGTCTGGACGGCCGCGGCTACACCGTACGGTGAGACTATGAAGAGCAGCTTGCGCGCGCGCGTGCGCGAAGCGTTGATCTGCGGCGCTTTGATCCTCGCGACCTCGGCGGGGACCGCGGGTGCGCAGTCGCCGTCGCACGGCGGGTCGCACGGCGGCCCGGGGCCACACGCCGGTCCGCCTCCACAGGCCCACTACGACGCCCGTTACAGCCACAATCAGTACTACGCGCCCCACGGCGCTTACTATGGCGCCGTCCCCGGCCGGCCGATCTACGTTGGAGGGTACGGCGGGCACTACTACTACTCAGGCGGCGTGTGGTATGCGCCGCGTGGACCGGGCTTCGTCGTGGTCGCTGCGCCCATCGGCCTGTTCGTGCCGGTGTTGCCGCCCTTCTACACGACGCTGTGGATCGGCGGCCTGCCGTACTATTACGCGAACGACACCTACTACGTCTGGCGTGCCGACCAGCAGGGCTACGAAGTAGTAGAGCCGCCGAACGACCAGAACGCCACCACCGAGCCGCCGCCGAGCGACGACCTGTTCATTTATCCGCAGAACGGTCAGTCCGAGGAGCAGCAGTCGAACGACAAGTACGAATGTCACAAGTGGGCGGCGTCGCAGACCGGCTTTGATCCGACTCAGTCCTCAGGCGGCGTGCCGCCGGATCAGGCGGCCGCCAAGCGTGCCGACTATCAGCGCGCCATGCGCGCCTGCCTCGAGGGGCGCGGCTATAGCGTAAGATAGGATCGGTGCGGGTCCTGTTCGTCTGCTTAGGCAACATCTGCCGCTCGCCGACCGCGGAGGTCGTGCTGCGCGTGCTCGCGGCGCGCGAGGCGCCGGAGCTCACCCTCGAGGTGGATTCGGCCGGCACGGCCGGTTACCACGTCGGTGAGCCCCCCGACCCGCGCACGCGCCGGGCTGCGGCGCGCCGCGGCTACGACCTCGGCAAGCTGCGGGCGCGCATCGTCGAGCCCGGCGATTTCGAGCGCTTCGACCTGATCCTCGCCATGGATCGCGAGAACCTGAGTGCGCTGCGCCGGCGCGCGCCGGCGTTCGCTCACGAGCGGTTGCGGTTGTTCCTGGAATTCGCCCCGCAAGAGGGCGGTGAGGACGTCCCCGATCCCTATTACGGCGGGCCCAACGGCTTCGAAGAAGTGCTGGACCTGGTGGAGAGCGCAGCGCGTGGGCTACTCTCGCACCTGCGCCAGTGCGCTGCTTGACTGCTCAGACGCCCGCTCACGCGGCGCGCGACTGTTACTCTTCCGGTCCGCGGCTTTCGGTGTCCCGTTGCGGCACCGACGACCACACGACGTAGGGCTTGTTCTGCCCCGGCTCCGGCTTGGGAGCAGGCTCGAAGTGCCCCAGCGGCGCTGCCTCGTGCGTCGTGCCTGCCTCGCGCGGCTCGGCGTGATACTCGCGCACGGGCGGCCCGCGCTCCGGCGGCCCCGCCACACTGTCATTCGAGCCGTTGCCGCCTCCTGCCCCAGGCACGGGCGCGGCCGGCGCCATCGCCGGACCTGGCTCACCGGGTCCCGGCCCGAGCGCGCTCTCGCGTGCACCGCCCCCACCACGCCGCCCGCGACGGCGGCCGCGACGGCCGCGCCCGCGGCCCTCGCCGCGCTCGTCACGCGCCTCCGGCAGCGGAGCCGGCGCAGGACCCGAGGCTTCCGAAAGGCGCGCTTCCTGAGCAGCGCCGCGCTCGTTGGCGCGCTCCCCCTCGCGCTCGGCGCGGTCGGCAGAGCGCTCGTGCCGGCGGCCCTGATCGCGACTGCGATCGCGGTTGTCCCGCTGGCGGTCCCGGTCGCGACCCTCGCCGCGACGTCCCTCACCGCGCTCGCGCTGCGCTCCGTCCGCGTATCTGGCCTGCCGCGAGTGATAGCGTCGCCCGTCACGGCGCTGACGGTCGTCGCGGCGGGGCGCGCGTGCCGTTGCCGCCGTGCTCGCCTCCGACGCCGCTTCGGGCGGCGCGGCGGGCAGCGGCTCGCCGGACAGTATCTTCTTGACACGCGACCAGAAGCCGACCTGTGCCGGCGGTGCGACCGGCGCCGCCACGGCGGGCGGCGGCGCGGCGACGGGGGCCCCAGTGGTCGGCAGCAGCGGCACCACCGCCGGGGTCTCCGTCGGCGGTCTCTTGTCCTGGGCAGTGCCGGGCTCGGCGACTTCCGGCGCCGTCGGCATGAGATAGGTGGCCTGTTTCTGCTCCGGCAGCTCCATCTCATCGTCGCGCACGCGACGAATGGAGTACTCGGGAGTCTGGATGTTCTCGTTCGGCACGATGAGCAGCTCCGCCTCGCTCTTGTCCTCGAGCGTGCGCAGCCATTCGCGCTTCTCGTTGATCAGGTAGGTGGCGACCGCAACCGGCACCTGTGCGATCACGCGCGCCGTGCGGTCCTTGCGCAGCTCCTCGCCGATCAGCCGCAGCACGGCGAGCGCCATGGACTCGACGCTGCGGATGCTGCCGATGCCGACGCAACGCGGGCAGACGATGTGGCTCGACTCACCGAGCGAGGGGCGCAGGCGCTGGCGCGACATCTCCAGCAGACCGAAGCGCGACAGGCGGCCGATCTGGATGCGGGCGCGGTCCATCCTGACGGCCTCGCGCAGCCGGTCCTCCACATCGCGCTGGTTCTTGGCCGACTCCATGTCGATGAAATCAATGACGATCAGACCGCCGATGTCGCGGATACGAAGCTGCCGCGCGATTTCGTCCGCGGCCTCGAGGTTGGTATTGGTCGCAGTCGTCTCGATGTCGCTGCCGCGCGTGGCGCGTGCCGAGTTGATATCGATCGACACCAGCGCCTCGGTGTAATCGATGACGATGCTGCCGCCCGAGGGCAGCTGCACCTTGTGGGCGTAGGCCGATTCGATCTGGCTCTCGATCTGGAAGCGCGTGAACAACGGGATGTCGTCGGTATAGAGCTTCAGCCGCCGCTGTGCCTCCGCGGGCATGAAGCGCTGCATGTATTCCTGGGCCTTTTCGAACGCGGCCGGGCTGTCGACCAGCACCTCGCCGATGTCGTCGGAGAGGTAATCGCGCATGGCGCGGGTCACGGCATCGCTTTCGCGAAAGACCAGGAACGGAGCCGGGCGCTCCCGGGCCGCCGCATCGATCTGCTCCCACTGGACCTTGAGATTGTCGAGGTCCCACTGCAGTTCCTCGGCCGAACGGCCGACGCCGGCGGTACGCACGATCGCGCCCATGCCTTCCGGGATGCGCAGCTGGCTCATCACCTCGCGCATCTGGTCGCGCTCCTCGCCCTCGATGCGCCGCGACACCCCCCCGGCGCGCGGATTGTTCGGCATGAGGACCAGGAAACGGCCGGCGAGGCTGATGAAGGTGGTCAGCGCCGCCCCCTTGGTGCCGCGCTCCTCTTTCTCGACCTGGACGATGATTTCCTGGCCCTCGGACAACAGCTCGCGGATACTCATGCGGCCGCCCTGCGGCGGCTGGCGGAAGTATTCCCGGGAAACCTCCTTCAGCGGCAGGAAGCCGTGACGCTGCGCGCCGTAGTCGACGAAACACGCCTCGAGCGAGGGCTCGATGCGCGAGATGCGGGCCTTGTAGACGTTGGCTTTCTTCTGTTCGCGGGAAGGTAACTCGATACTCAGGTCAAAGAGCTTCTGTCCGTCAACCAGAGCGACCCGCAACTCCTCTTCCTGAGTTGCATTCACTAGCATTCTCTTCATGTGCCCCTACTGTGCGGTGAAGGGCCGGCAAGCGAACGACGGGAGGCCGCGCGACGGCACGTCTGCGGCAGCGAAGATTCCCGAACCAAAGCGAATGAGAGTCTGTCTCGTTATTCACGTGGATGACCGCGCTGGCTTAGGCGGTCGAAACGGCAACCTTCGGTGATACAACCGACGGCGGCGACTGCGGAAGTCCCTGACATACGGGTCTCGACGCAGGCGTCGCGGTCTTGGCGACCCAATGCGATGGCCTCGATTAAGAGGTCCGGTAAATCCAAGCGGCGGCCACTGCCGCCAACCACTGGTGCGTCCGAAATTGCGGACGACCGGGGGAGTATACTTCATAGACCATTGTAAAAACAATGCCTTACGCGAAAAACCCGGTGTCGGCCCCTGCGTCAAGCGAGATTCGCACCGAAGTGCAGCATTTCGAAGTGACGGAGGAGGAAGCCGGCCAGCGCCTCGACAAGTACGTGCAGCGCCGCCTCGGCGGATTACCGCGCAGCCGCGTCTACCGCGTGATCCGCAAGGGCGAAGTGCGCGTGAACGGGCGGCGCGCGGGGCCGGAGCTGCGTCTGCAGGCGCGCGACCGCATCCGCATCCCCCCGGTGCGGCAGTTGCCGCCGACCGCGGCGGCCAGACCCTCGGCGGCGATCAGCGAGCGGATCAGCCGGGCGGTCGTGTACCAGGATGACCGGCTGCTGGTGCTCGACAAGCCCGCGGGCATTGCGGTGCACGGCGGCAGCGGAGTGAGCTTCGGCGTCATCGAGGCGCTGCGCGCGGCGCGACCGGACGAAGCGCTCGAGCTGGTGCATCGACTGGATCGCGACACGAGCGGATGTCTGTTGATTGCGCGTCACGCGGGCACCCTGCGCACGCTGCATGCCCTGCTGCGCGAGGGTGGCGTCGAGAAGCGCTACCTGGCGCTGGTCAAGGGGAAATGGGAGCTCGGAGCCAAGCGTATCGAGGTGGCGCTGCGCACCGATACGCGCGTCGGCGGGGAGCGAACGGTGCGGGCCGCGCCTTCGGGTAAGCCCGCGCTGAGCGAGTTCCGGCCCGTGCAGTTCTTCGGCCGCACGGCGACGCTGATGGAAGTCACCCTGCGCACCGGGCGCACGCACCAGATCCGCGTGCACGCTGCACACGCGGGACATCCGCTGGCGGGCGACCAGAAGTACGGCGATGCCGCCTTCAATGCCGAGCTCGCCGCTCTCGGACTGGCGCGAATGTTTCTGCATGCGCACAGCGTGAGCTTGCGGTGGCCGCGCGGCGGTGAATTCAGTATCAACACGCCGCTGCCGCCGGAGCTGGCGGCGGTGATCGACGCGCTGGCTATGCGCGGTCCGCCGCGCCGTCGGGCGGCGCGTCAGGGGAGCCGGTAACCGGCCGCGCGCAACGCCTGCGCGAGCCAGATGAGCGGCAGCCCGATCAGCGCCGTCGGGTCCTGGCTCTCGATGCACTCGAACAGCGAGATCCCCAGCCCTTCCGCCTTGAAGGCGCCCGCGCACTCGAACGGCTGTTCGGCGGCGACATAGCGCTCGATCTCTGCGGCGCTGAGCGCACGAAAAACGACGGTGGTGGTGTCGACGTGCGCGCGCTGCAGCGTGCCGCTGCCGCCGAGCACGGCGCAGCCGGTGTAGAAGCGTGCCGTCCGGCCGCTGAGCGCTTGCAGCTGCGCACAGCAGCGCGCGGCATTCCCGGGCTTATCGAGCACGGCATCGCCGGCCGCCGCCACCTGGTCGCCGCCGATCACGACGGCGTCCGGTCGACGGGCGGCGACGGCCCCGGCCTTCTCGAGCGCCAGCCGCAGCGCACGGTCGGCTGGTGATTCGCCCGTGGCGTGCGTCTCGCTCACCCCGGTCGCCAGCGCCTCAAATGTCAGGCCGAGCCGCGAGAGCAGCTGGCGGCGGTAAAGAGAGGCGGAGGCGAGGATCAGCGGCGGCACAATCGTCACGGCGTCATGGCGATGCGAATCGCCTTCGAGAAACAACGGCTTACGCCAAACGGGACTTTGACTTGGGTGAACCCGCTACCTATTATACGCGCCCCGTGTCGCCGCCCTGGTCGAAGCCGCTCGACGTCGACCGGCTGGCTGACGGCGAAGCCGACGTCGACTTTGCTGTCCCGCTCGCCGGGCTTCCCGGGCTGCGTGCCGGCGTCACCGGCAGCGTACGCGGGCGCATTCATTTCGCCCGCGAGCAGGGCGTCGCCGTCGCGGAGCTCGCCCTGAAAGGTACGGCCACGCTGGAGTGTCAGCGGTGCATGCAGCCGATGGAGCGCGCGCTGGAGTCCCGTGCGCGGGTCGCGCTCGTGGCAACCGAGGCTGAGGCCGCTGAGCTGCCGCCCGACCTTGAGCCGATGATGGCCGAAGATGGCCGCATCAGCGTTGCCCGGCTGATCACGGAAGAGCTGTTGCTGACGCTGCCGATCGTGCCGCTGCACGAGGGGCGCGAGGCGTGCGCCAGCGCACCGGCGGATCAACCGCCGGCGCGCGGCGGCGAAACGCACCGGCCGTTCGCGCGCCTGGCGGAGCTGTTGAAACGTTAGAGTTCGCGAAGATTCGAGTCAGGAGCTGATACATGGCCGTTCAAAAAAGCCGCAAGACACCCTCACGACGCGGCATGCACCGCTCGCACGATGCACTGGCGAGGCCCGCGCTGTCGAGCGATCCGCAGTCGGGTGAGACGCACCTGCGCCACCGCATCACGCCGGATGGGTTCTATCGCGGCCGGCGCGTGATCGAGAAAGCTGCCGAGACCGAAGAGAAGGACTGAGAGCGGCGCTCCGTGTCCTGAAGAGCCTGCGTGCTGCCAATCGCGATCGATGTGATGAGCGGCGACCACGAGCCGCGCGAGTACCTCGCGGGCGCGCTGCGCGCGTTGGCCGATGATCCCGAGCTGCGGCTGCTGCTGGTGGGCGAGCCGCAGCTCATCAGGGCCGCCCTGGCAACGCTGCCGCCGGCCGCGCGCGAACGCGCGGCGGTCGTCAGTGCCACGCAGGTGGTGGCGATGGATGAGAAGCCGCGTGAAGCGATTCGTCGCAAGAAGGACTCCTCCATGCGCGTGGCGGTCGATCAGGTGCACGCCGGCCGCGCGTGCGCCTGCGTGAGCGCCGGCAACACCGGTGCCCTCACGGCCATCGCGCACTTCGTGCTGAAGACGCTCGGCGGCGTCGAGCGCGCCGCCATCATCTCCGCTCTCCCGGCCGCACACGGCCACACGCATATGCTCGATCTCGGCGCTAACACCAAGGCGACGCCGGAGCAGCTGCAGCAGTTCGCCGCCATGGGCGCGATCGTGGCGCGCGACGTTTACGGCGTCGCCAACCCGCGCGTCGGTCTGCTCAACATCGGCGAAGAGGACATGAAGGGACACGAGGTGGTGCAGGCGGCGCATGCGCTGCTCAGCGCCAGCGGCCTCAACTACCTGGGCTTCGTGGAAGGCGATGACATCTTCTCCGGCGATGTCGACGTCGTCGTTACCGATGGCTTCACCGGCAACGTGGCGCTCAAAGCCATGGAGGGGGTCGCCGGCCTGATCGCTGATCGCCTGAAGCAGGAGTTCCAGGCCTCACTGTTCGACCGCTTGGCCGGCCTGATCGCGCGGCCGGTGCTGCGCCGTGCGGCCGCCGGGCTCGATCCGCGCCGTTACAACGGCGCGTGCATGGTGGGGCTCACGGGGATCGTGGTAAAAAGCCACGGTCACGCCGACGGTGTCGCTTTCGCGCGTGCCATCGGTACCGCGGCGCTGGCGGCACGGCGCGGCCTCACCACGCACATCGCGCAGGCACTGCAGGTGGAAAGGGCGGTCAATTGATTTATTCGCGCATTACGGGAACGGGCTCCTATCTGCCGGAGAAGGTGCTCACCAACCATGATCTGGAGAAGATGGTCGATACCACCGATGAGTGGATCCGCAGCCGCACCGGCATCGAGCGGCGTCATGTGGCCGCGGACGGCGAGACCACCGTCGATCTCGCCGAGCACGCCGCGCGCCGTGCGCTCGAGGCCGCCGGCGTGCCCCCGGAGGATGTCGATTTCATCGCTTTCGGCACCACGACGCCCGACCTGATATTCCCCAACTGCGGGGTGCTGCTGCAGCAGCGGCTCGGCTGCGGCGGCGTGCCGGCCTTCAGCGTCGAGACCGCCTGCGCTGGCTTCATGTACGCGCTGTCGATCGCCGACAAGTACGTGCGCTGCGGCGAGGCCCGGCGCGCGCTGGTGCTGGGCGCCGAGACACTCTCGCGCATCACCGACTGGAATGACCGGGCCACGGCCGTGCTGTTTGCCGACGGCGCCGGCGCGGTGCTGCTCGAGCCGGCCGACACGCCCGGCGTGCTGTCGACGCATCTGCACGCCGACGGACGCTACGCCGACCTGTTGTATTGCGGCAGCGGCGTGTCGACGGGCTTCGCGCCGAAGCTGGCGATCACCATGGCCGGCAACGAGGTGTTCAAGGTGGCCGTCAACAAGCTCGGGCAGGCGGTGGACGAGACGCTGGCCGCCAACGGGCTCGAGCGCACTGCGCTCGACTGGCTGGTGCCGCACCAGGCCAACATCCGCATCATCCAGGCCACCGCGCGCAAGCTCGACCTGCCCATGGAGCGGGTGATCGTAACCGTGCAGGATCACGGCAATACCTCCGCCGCCTCCGTGCCGCTCGCGCTGGACGTAGCGGTACGCGACGGACGCATCAAGCGAGGCGAGCTGCTGCTGCTGGAGGCGTTCGGCGGGGGCTTTACCTGGGGATCGGCGCTGGTGCGTTACTGAAGGCGACCGCCGATCTCACGAATGACCCGCTCGCGCGGATTACTTGTGCGGATCCGGACGGTCAGGACGAGCGTGCACGCAGGACGACGGCGAGCCGTCGTCCTGCGTCACTGGGCCTGCTACTGCTTCGGCGGCGGAATGACGCGCCACGACTGGTGCGTCGGTGCCGGCAGGGCGTCCGCCTCCATCTTGTTCTCCGGGACCCAGAAAGTGACCTTTTGTCCGACCTTCAAGTCCTCGGGATTGGTCTTCTTGCCGTCGATGTAGACCACGGCGCCCGGCCTGGGCTTGATGCTGAACGTCATGTTCGGCATCTCGGTGCCCTGGGAATTCAGGAACTGCAGCGTAATGAACTGCGGCAGGCTCTGGATATAGACCTTGGCGTCGAACTTGCCGTACTTGACGCCCTTGTACACGCGTCCCTCGAGGCACGCCGCGGGCGCATTCGGGTACTTGTCAAGGAATGCCTGGCTGAACTTCAGGTCCGTGCAGGCGACTTGGGGTAACTTGTTCGGATCGACCTTCTGGGCCCACGCAAACGACACCGGCGCGATGAGCGCGACACACACTAACAGCTTCTTCATGACCATACCTTCCTGTTGATGATGCAAACCGACGGGCACCTCGGTGAAATCTAGCCGCCGCCGCACACAAACATACGCACGGCTACTTACATCGGTGCTCCGAGTAGTCCCTGGACTTTCAGTTTTTAGCGGACCGGACCAGAGGGGAGTCTAGCATTTCCGTGTGGCCCGGGATGGCGGCGGACTCAGACGCTGGACGAACAAATACCCCGCCGCCCGCTGGGCACGTCAAAAAACGCCGCGCGGCATCCGCGCGGCGTTTTGATTTTCCACGAGACCCTGCTTACTTCGATACCGACCGCTTGAACATCCGGTCGATCTTTTCGTTGGTCGCGTCGCAGCACGACTGGCTGGCATGAGCCGCCGCCAAGGCTTGGTTCGCCGTGCTCTGCGCGCCACTCGCCGCCTGGCCGGCGGACTGGGCCGCACTATTCGCTGAATCAGCAGTGCTCTTCACTGCCGCGATGTCAGCTGCGTTCTTGGCCGCCTGCGACTTCAGATCGTCGATCTGGGCCTGGATAGGCTTCAGATCCGTGCAAGCTGCCAGTCCTATCACAGCTACCACGGCAGCCGTCGCCTTCACTACGCTCGCGCACTTCATAAACGTCCCCTTTGGGTTGTTGATTCGGGAGGTCCTGATAACCGATGCGAGTCCGGTGGGCAAGTCCGCCGTCGTCGCCGCGCGCAACTGCATCAAATTTATCTCGGGAATGCAACTGGACCCTGGTCCTATCGGGGATCTGTCTTCTGATCGCGACAACCGCTGGCGAAGATTCCGACAGCATGTTGGATAGTCGGTTGCAGCGGGAATTGCGGCCGTGCATGCCTGAATGGGAATCAGTTGCTGCATGGCGCAATAGGTAATGGTAGCGCGGCGGGATTCCTTAAATATTTTTAATGGCGATCGTGTGACAGCCAGTGCGTGCATGGGCGAGGTGCGCCCGGCAGCGTATCCCTCGGGATGTCACGGGGTCATGGGCAGGCCGCTGCTAAACCGCGGCGCACGGCGGCGATCAGATAAGGAGCGCACCCGGCCTCTTACCTCTTGCCGCGATCCTCGATCTGGATATAATTACAGTAACTGTATATATAAACAGGCAGGGCAAGTATGTCCGATCTCACCCCCCGCCAGACACAGATCCTGCGCCTGATTCAGCGGTTCATTGCTGAGACCGGGATGCCACCGACACGCGCGGAGATCGCGCATGAATTGGGCTTCCGCTCGGCCAACGCGGCCGAGGAGCATCTGCGGGCTCTCGCGCGCAAGGGCGTCATCGCGCTCGTCCCGGGCACCTCGCGGGGGATCCAGCTGAAGGACACCATCCGCGAGCAGATGGGGTTGCCGCTCATCGGCCGCGTGGCGGCCGGCAAGCCGATCTTCTCCGAGGAGAACTTCGAGGCGCGCCTGCAGATCGATCCTGAAGTGTTCCAGCCGCGGCCCCATTACCTGCTGAAGGTGATGGGCATGAGCATGAAGGACGCCGGGATCCTCGATGGCGATCTGGTCGCGGTGCATCGCACCTCCGAAGTACGCAGTCGCCAGATCGTGGTCGCGCGGCTCGAGAACGAGGTCACCGTGAAGCGCTATCGTCAGGAAGGCTCCATCGTGTGGCTGCTGCCCGAGAACGCCGAGTTCGAACCGATCAGGGTGGATCTGAAAGAGGAACCGCTGCTCATCGAAGGCATCGTGGTGGGCGTGGTGCGGCGGGGCCGTGCGGGCGGATTGATGTGATCACCCGCAGTGGGCGTCGTTCGCCTTCTCCAAGGGTTCAACCGATTTTATTCATGAGCTGCAATGGCCGGCGATCCGCACCTGGCTCGACTGCTCGAGCACCCGGCCATCTGGCGCGGCCGCAGCGCCACGCAGCGGCCGGGGTTGTCCACCGGGTTTGCGGCACTGGATGAGTATCTGCCCGACAAGGGCTGGCCGCGCACGGGTCTGATCGAGATTCTCGTCTCCCGTTTCGGCAGCGGCGAATTGTCGGTGCTGTTGCCGGCGCTGGCCGCGCTGACGCGCGCCGCGGCGGCACGCTGGTGCGTGTGGGTCGCGCCGCCGCTGATGCCTTTTGCGCCGGCCCTGGCTTCCCGGGGCATCGTGCTCGATCGGATAGCCGTGGTGGGAGGCGCGCGCCCGTTGTGGGCTTTCGAGCAGACACTCGGCTCGGGTGCCTGCGATGCCGTGCTCGGCTGGGCGCGGCAACCGAAGGCACGCGAAATCCGTCGCCTGCAACTGGCCGCCGAACGGGGTCGTACGCTCGGCGTGCTGTTTCGTCCCCGGAGTGCAGCCCGGGAGGCATCGGCTGCGGTGCTGCGTCTGCGTCTCGAGCCGCTGGCCGTGGGCGTTCGTCTCACCTTGTTGAAAGGGCGCAGTGCCCGCCGCGACCGGCTCGATCTGCCCTGGCCCGCTGACTGGCCGGTCTGATCCGGAAAGCTCCATGCATCCGCGTTTCATTCCCGCCGCTGCGCCGCCCGCCCCATCGGCTGACCGCGAGTCAGTCGGTGCGCCACTGCGTAACATTCCGCGCGCACCGGTCCTCGCACTACCCCCCATACTGGAGCTCTGGGCCGGTGTGCATCTACCGGGATTCGACTCGGCGGAAAAGCTCGAGTTGCTGGCGACCCGCGCGCAACAGTTCACGCCGCGGGTGAGCCTGGTGCCCCCGGACGGCCTGCTGCTCGAGGTCAAGGGGAGCCTGCATCTGTTCGCGGGCGTCGCGGGCCTGCGCGCCGAGCTCACCGGCGAATGCCGGCGTTTTCAGGCCCCGCCGGTGCTGGCGTTCGCACCCACACCGCTCGCGGCACTCACCGCCGCCCGTGCCGGCCGGCCGCTCGAGATTACCGCTGCGGGACAGCTCATTGGACAACTGGCGCCCTTGCCGCTCACCGCGCTGCGCTGGCCGGAAGAGACGCTGGCGCGCCTGGCGCGCCTGGGCATACGCACCATCGGGGCGGTGCTGCGCCTGCCGCGCGCCGGCTTCGCGCGCCGTTTCGGTGTGGCGCAGCTCGCCGTGCTCGATCAACTCACCGGGCGCGCGCCGGATGTGCGCCCGGCTTTCCACGCCCGCGAGCGCTTTCGCCGCCGTCGGGATCTCGGCTGCGAGCTGACCGATCATGACCGGCTGCTCACGGCGCTCGCGCCGCTGTTCACCGCTCTCGGCGCGTTCCTCGCGGCACGCCAATGCGCCGTGGTGGAGCTCGAATGCCTGCTGGTGCACCGCCAGCGGCCGGTGACGCGTTGCCGGTTGTCGCTCGCCTCGCCCTGCGCGGATGGGCAGCGAATCGCGGCACTCTGCGGCGAGTACCTGAACGCCATGCGGCTGCCCGCGCCGGTGCGCGCCTGCGAGCTGCTCGCGGAGGTCCCGGTGCCGCACGTGCCGGACAGTCGCTGCCTGTGGCAACCCGGCGAGCAGGGCGGCGAGGAAGCGGCCGTATCCGGCGCTCTGGTGGAGCGTCTGCGCGCGCGCCTCGGTCCCGATGCGGTACATGGCTTGACGCTGCGTGAAGGACACCGGCCCGAGAGCACCTGGGCACTGAGCGGGCCGCCGCCTGCCGGCTCGCTCTCCGAGCGGGCGCGGCACGCCGCCGCAGCCGCCGCGTGCAGCGCTAATGCACAGTGGCCGGTTTTCCGCCGTCCCCTGTGGATACTGCCGGCGCCGCGACCGCTGCCGGTGCGCGACGGCTGGCCGTGCCGCGGAGGTCCGCTGCGTCTGGTGAGTGAGGTGGAGCGCATCGAGACCGGCTGGTGGGACGGAGCCGGGATCGCGCGCGATTACTACAGCGCCACCGACATTCATGGCGTACGCCTGTGGGTGTTTCGCGAGCGTGCCGCGCCGCATGGATGGTTTCTGCACGGCGTGTTCGGGTGAGCATGCTCAACGCATCCGCGAGCGCAAAAACAGGGTTTTCGGGGCCGCCGTGGATCCATCCCTGGAGGCTGCGGGCGCGGCTTTCTGCCGCGGGGTTAGCGTTCGCTCCAGCGTGGTGTTTGGCGCCAGCGCGGCCCCCCGAAAACCCTTTTTTGCGCTCACGTCTGCGCTCGTGACATGTCTCTCCTTCCGAGCGAGCGCACTTCCTGCACGGCTGAACTGCCGCCGTACGCCGAGCTGCACTGCCTGTCGAACTTCACCTTCCTGCGCGGCGCCTCGCATCCGCACGAGCTGGTGGAGCAGGCGGACGCGCTCGGTTACAGCGCGCTCGCGATCACCGACGAGTGCTCGGTGGCCGGCGTGGTGCGCGCGCACATGGCGGCGAAGAACCGGCGGCTGAAGCTCCTCATCGGTGCGGAATTCCGGCTCTCCTGCGGCCTGAAGCTCGTCGCGCTGGCCATCGATCGGCACGGCTACGGACGGCTGTGCCGCCTCATCACCCGTGGCCGGCGCGCGGCCGGTAAGGGGCAATACGCGCTGACGCGCGCGGACCTGGAGGCTGTAAACCCCGGGCAGTGCTTTCTCCTCTGGCTGCCGGCGGCACGGCCGCGGCCGGACGAGCTGCTCTGGCTCGGCGAGCGCTTTCCCGGCAGGGTCCGGATCGCGGTCGAGCTGCTGCGCGAGGGGGCCGATGGCACGCGTCTCGCCACGCTCGCACAGATCGGCGCGCGGTACGGCGTCGCGCTCATCGCCAGCGGCGACGTGCACATGCACGTGCGTGCCCGGCAGCGCCTGCAGGATGCGCTCACGGCGATCCGCCTCAACGTACCGATCGCCGAGGTCGGCTCACGGCTGTACGCCAACGGCGAGCGCTATCTGCGCGAGCGCGCGCGCCTGGCGCGGCTGTATCCGCGCGCATTGCTCGAGGCGAGTGCGGCACTGGCCGGGGAGTGCCACTTCTCGCTCGATGAGCTGCGCTACGAGTATCCGCGCGAGCTGGTCCCCGCCGGGGAAACGCCGGCGGGCTATCTGCGGCGCCTCACGGAAGAGGGCGCCCGCTGGCGCTGGCCCGATGGGGTGCCGCCCGCCGAGCGCGCCGCGATCGAGCATGAGCTGGCGCTCATCGCCGAGCTGCGCTACGAGCCCTACTTCCTCACCGTGCACGACGTGGTCGCCTACGCCCGCGGCCGGGGAATCCTGTGCCAGGGCCGTGGCTCGGCGGCCAACTCGCGCGTGTGCTACTGCCTGGGCGTGACCTCGGTCGACCCGCAGCGCGGGGCAGCGCTGCTGTTCGAGCGCTTCATCTCGCGCGAGCGCAACGAGCCGCCCGATATCGACATCGATTTCGAGCACGAGCGGCGCGAGGAAGTGCTGCAGTACGTCTACCACAAGTACGGCCGCGACCGCGCCGCGCTCGCCGCCACCGTCGTCATGTACCGGCCGCGCAGCGCCCTGCGCGACCTCGGCAAGGTATTCGGCCTGACGCCCGAGGAAGGCGGCCGGCTGGCGAAAGTCATGCAATGGTGGGACGGCAGCACCACGATGCCCGAGCGCGTGCGCGCGGCCGGTTTCGACGCGGACTGGCTCGGGCACCTGCTGCCGCTCGCCGGCGAGCTGACCGCTTTCCCCGGTTTCCCCCGGCACCTGTCGCAGCATGTCGGCGGCTTCGTGATCTCGGCCGGGCTGCTCGAGGAGCTGGTGCCCATCGAGAACGCCGCCATGCCGGAGCGCACCGTGGTGCAGTGGGACAAGGACGACCTCAACGACCTCGGCCTCCTGAAGGTCGACCTGCTGGCGCTCGGGATGCTGACGGCGCTGCAGCGCGCCTTTGCGCTGGTGAACGATTTCCGCGGCACGCATCATGCGCTCGGCGCTCTGCCTGCCGAGGACCAGGGCGTTTACGACATGATCTGCCGCGCCGACACCATCGGTGTGTTTCAGATCGAGTCGCGCGCGCAGATGGCCATGCTGCCGCGCCTGCAGCCGCGCTGTTACTACGACCTGGTCATCGAGGTCGCGATCGTGCGCCCGGGACCCATCCAGGGCGACATGGTGCACCCTTATCTGCGGCGCCGCTCAGGGGCGGAGCCGGTCGACTACCCGGGTGAGAAAGTGCGTGCGGTGCTCCAGCGTACGCTCGGCGTGCCGATCTTCCAAGAACAGGTGATGCAGATCGCGATCGTCGCCGCCAGTTTCTCTCCGGGGGAAGCGGATGCACTGCGCCGCGCGATGGGCGCCTGGAAGAGAACCGGCGGGCTCGATCCGTTCCGCGAGCGGCTGCTTGAGGGCATGCGCGCCAACGGCTATCCGGAGGAATTCGCGCAGCGCATCTATCAGCAGATGTTAGGTTTCGGCGAATACGGATTTCCGGAAGCCCACAGCCTGAGCTTCGCGCTGCTGGTGTACGACTCGGCCTGGCTCAAGTGTCACGAGCCCGCGGCGTTCACCTGTGCGCTGCTCAACAGCCAGCCCATGGGCTTTTATGCACCGGCGCAGCTGGTGCGCGATGCGCGTGTGCACGGCGTCGAGGTGCGCCCGGTGGACGCCTGTGAGAGCGTCTGGGACGCGACGCTCGAGCGGCGCGCAGACGGCGAGCCGGCGCTGCGCCTGGGCTTGCGTCTGGTCAAATCGCTGTCACGCACCGGGGCGGATCGCCTGGTCGCCGCCCGCAGCGCGCAGCCCTTCGCCAGCGTGCAGGACCTCGCCACGCGCGCCGCGCTCGATCGCACCGATCTGGAGGCGCTCGCCGCAGCCGGCGCGCTGGCCTCCTTGAGCGGCAACCGGCATCTGGCCTTCTGGGAGGTCGCGGGCTCCGAGCGCGGCCTGCCGCTGGCGCCGGCCGCCGCCGCGGACGCGGCCGAGGGCCGGCCGCTGCTCAGCTCGCCCACCGAAGGCGAGCAGATCGTCGCCGACTACGCCTCGCTCGGCCTCACGCTCGGCCGCCATCCGCTGGCGCTGCTGCGCGCGCGGCTGCGCGCCGCCTCGCTCCTGCCGGCGGGCGAGCTCACCGCGGCTGCCAACGGCGCCCACGTGCGTACCGCGGGCCTGGTACTGATGCGCCAGCGCCCGGCCACCGCGAGCGGCGTCACCTTCCTCACGCTCGAGGATGAGAGCGGCCAGGTGAACGTCATCGTGTGGGAGCACGTCGGCCGCGCCCAGCGGCGCGCGCTCATCGAATCACGGCTGCTCGAGGTGCACGGGGAGCTGCAGCAGCAGGACGGCGTCACCCACCTCATCGCCCGCCGGCTCATCGACCGCTCACCGCTGCTCGGCGGGCTGCTGGCGCGCTCGCGGGATTTTCACTGAGCCGGGGGGCTCCGGCCGGCCGCCGCGGCGGGCTCAGCGCGACTTGCGTCGCGCCTTGCGCGAGGCGCCGTCGTCGTCGCCGATCTCGTAGTCCTCGAAATCGCTGGTGAGCTCGGCCGTGTGCTTTTCCTCGAGCAGCCGCTCGAGGCGGCGCCAGGCCGGATCGCCCGTCTTCTGCCCGCGGCGCTTGGCGAGGTCCAGGTCCTTGATGACCTGATCGAGGTCGACGTCGCCGTCCTCGATGACCGGCTCGTCGGCTTCCTCGTCTTCGAACTCGTCTGATTCCGGCTTCTCGCTCATGCGAAGTCCGAGTCGTGCAGGAATTGGACGGCGCGAACTTAAATCAGATCCCCCGACCACTGCAATGTCGTCCGCGCGGTTTGTGAAGCGGTGCCGGTTTCGGGGCCACAGGCCGTGCGCGACCCTCTCCGCGGGCCTCGCCGGGCTGTCCACCAATCAATGAATCAACTGGTTCATCTCGAAGATGGGTAGCAGCATGGCAAAGACGATGCCCATCACGAACAGGCCCATGAGCACGATCAGCACCGGCCCGAGCAGGCCCACCAGGGCCCCGAGCAGGCCGTCGAGCTCGCGCTCCTGGCTGATGGCGGCCCGCTCCAGCATGCTTTCG
>DASPPI010000115.1:0-15403 GCA_035625615.1 Steroidobacteraceae bacterium
CGACAGCGAGATGGTGCCGGTGGGGGCAATGGAGGTGTGGTGCGTGAAGCGCGCACCGGTCTCGGCCAGCTGGTGCACCAGCTGCGGCGCCGCCTGCGCGATGCGCTGCATGTAGCGGCTGTATTTCGCGTGCAGCAGCCGGCCGGGGATCTTCGCCCCGGCCTTCCAGCCGTCGCGCACCATCTCGGGACGCTTGCGCAGCATCTCCCTGGTGACCGTGAACTCCTCGTTCATGATGGGCGCCGGGCCTTTCTCGCGCGCCAGCTCGAGTGCCGCTTCCCAGCCCGCGACCGCCATCTCGCGCGTCACGTCCTCGGTGAACTGCACTGCATCCGGCGAGCCGTACTTCAGGCGCAGCAATGTGAGCGTGCTGCCCAGCCCGAGGAAACCCATGCCGTGACGGCGCTTGCGCAGGATCTCCTCGCGCTGTTTCTCGAGCGGCAGGCCGTTGACCTCGACCACGTTGTCGAGCATGCGCGTGAACACCTTGACCACTTCGCGGTATTCGCTCCAGTCGAATTCCGCGAAATCGGTGAACGGGTTCTTGACGAAGCGTGTCAGGTTCACCGAACCTAACAAACATGAACCGTAGGGCGGAAGCGCCTGCTCTCCGCATTGTCCCGTCACCAGACCGTTAAAGATCACGGTGTTGTGATCTTCCTGAGTCGTATCAAACACCGGCTCCTTGCCGACATGTGTGATCTCAGCAATCCGGCTTACGAATCGCTGACCCTTCTTCAACGCCTTGCCGGCAGCCCAGGTGTTATATTTTGCGTTCTTGCTCTCGGTTATAAACCCGATGTCTGACATGAAGCGCTCGCGCGATTCACCGTCGACCATGAGCTCGTAGTCCGCCTTGCACTGGTAAAATCGCCGCCCGCCCTTGCCGTCAGGCAAGAGCCGCTGCCCTGCCGCGCGCCGCTCAAGAACCCGGCAGAAAATGCCGAAGTTCGCAAGCAACATCTGCACATCCTTCAGCAGCGATGGATGGCTTGAAGCGAGCCGCACGGAGCAGCTGGTGCTGTTATGACCGGAGATATTGACCGTGCCGTCAGTCTGGAACAGACCGCGCAGATAACCGCGCACACAGTCCTCGTTGCCGCGCCAGACAATCTCAGGTACCTGCGTCTTCGCTTTGGCAGTGAAGCCGTAATAATCGAGCACGCGAGCGAGGATTACCGATCTGATGTCGACCAGCTTGCGCGCAGGTACCGCGATGGCGCTGACACGATAACCGCGGGCGCAGCGTGCCCAACCGGTGATCATCGAATTGACTAGGTCGACGACCTCCTGGGCGAAATCGCGATCTTCACCCCAGAGATTTATCACCGCCGCGTCCTTGCCCCTTCCGCGGTTGGTGAAGTGTCCGTCTCCGGTGATGAGCCCGAGCAGCAGCCCGAGCTCTTCGTTGCCGCAGCCGCCGAACTGGCCCTTGCCGGACTGCACCAGGAGCTCGTCGCCGACCTGAAGATCCCGCAACTTGATCTTGCCGCGGGTGGTATAGAAGTCATGCCACTCGGTGGCCTTGATCTCGTAGCCATCCTTGGTCAACACGCGATATACATCTGCAGAGGGCGAGGTCATGAACACCGGCACTGCCGGGCGGACGTCAACACCCTTTGAGCCTGCACCCAGTGCGCGACGATCGACCGTCGCCTGGATGTCGACGCGCGCATCATAGAGATCGCCCATGCGCACCAGACCGTAGCGCGTCGCCAAGCGCGTGTCGGCGGTGACGCATGGGTTGGTGGCGCGGATGTTCTCGCACCACCAGTTGTTGTTCATCTCATTCACGCGGTCGATGAGAATGAAACCCGGCTCGGCGAAGTCGTAGGTGGACGTCATGATCACGTCCCACATGCGCCGCGCCGCGAGCGTCTTGTAGACCTTGCAGGCGACCAATCCCGCTTCGTTCACAACGTAGCCTTCGTGCACCGGCCACTCGCGCCACAGGAACTTTGTCGCGTCACCGAGATCGGGCTTATCCGCCTCGTATTCCGTGCACGAGATCGGGAACGCGAGCTTCCACTCGCGATCCTCGCGCACCGCCTGCATGAACTCATCGGTAATCAGCAGCGACAGGTTGAACTGGCGCAGCCGGCCGTTCTCGCGCTTGGCGCGGATGAACTCCATAACGTCCGGATGCCCGACGTCGAAGGTCCCCATCTGCGCGCCCCGGCGTCCGCCGGCGGACGAGATGGTGAAGCACATCTTGTCGTAGATATCCATGAAGGAGAGCGGGCCCGAGGTGTACGCGCCTGCGCCAGACACGTAGGCGCCGCGCGGGCGCAGCGTCGAGTGCTCGTACCCGATGCCGCAACCGGCACGCAGCGTGAGTCCGGCTTCGTAAACCTTCTTGAGTATGTCCTCCATCGAGTCGTGGATGGTGCCGGACACGGTGCAGTTGATCGTCGAGGTCGAGGGCTTGTGCTCGAGCGCGCCGGCGTTGGAAGTCACGCGGCCGGCAGGGATCGCCCCGCGGCGCAGTGCCCAGAGGAAGCGCTCGTACCAGTGCTCGCGGTCGTCCTCGTCCTCGACTTCCGCGAGCGCACGCGCCACGCGCTGGTAGGTATCGTCCATCGTCTTGTCGATGGGCGTGCCGTCCTTGGCGGTGAGCCGATACTTCTTGTCCCAGATGTCGAGCGATGCTTCCTGGAAGGGAATCGCGTCGACACCCCTGGACTCGGTCTTCATCACAGTGTTCATGTAATCCGCGGCGCTCCGAATGTTCTTGACGCCTGGTCGTACGGATTGCAGGGAAATTGCCGGCCTCAAGCCGCTGGGCGAGCTAACGTGCTCCGCGAGCCTGACCGGTACCTGCCGTCTCTCCAGACAGTCAGGTCCCTGAAACCTCCCCCCGACCGCGTGACCCCATCGCCTCGCGCGAACACAAGATCTTGTGTCGGGGTCAAAAGACTAATGAGCATGCCGAGGTGCGTCAAGATTGCCGAGGTCATTTTTCCAGATCTGTTTTTTTAAACGTTTTTATAGACTTACAACATTATTGGCCGTAACTTTCATGACATATTTCATGGAACTGTGAGCCTTGTCGCAGACCCCGCCAACCCCAATATATTGTGCTCAGCCGAGGCACAGGTTCTGCACAGCCTGCTCACAAATCTGCGCACCTTGAGCGCGGCATTGACGGCGTCGTGCGGCGCCGCAACCTCGCTGCTGCTGAGTATTTTTTGACCAGCAGCCGCTGAGCACTGCCGCCGAGCACGGCGCGCGTTCGACGAACGCGGCGACGCCGCGTACTCGATCTGCGACGGCGGTACGCGAGCTCCCCTTGAAAGCACTGCGCCCGACCGCACATCCGGTGCCAGATGCGCGTCATGCGCCCATTTTTGTACATCGTTTTCTTACAGGAGAATTTTCATGACCATCGTTCGTTACGAGCCGTGGGCGCTCTTCAGCCGCTGGCAGCGGCAGCTCGATCGCGCCCTGGGCGAGAGCGCTGACGGCTCGAGCGTCAGCTGGATCCCGCACGTCGACATTCACGAAGAGGCCGAGCGCTTCGTCGTGGTCGCCGACCTGCCGGGCGTCGAGGGCAAGGACATCAGCATCACCGCCGAGCAGGGTGTGCTGACGATCAAGGGCGAGCGCCGCTCGGAGAAAAAGTCCTCCAAGGACGGCTACGAGCGCGTCGAGCGGGCGGCAGGAACGTTCCTGCGGCGCTTCACGCTCCCCGAGAGCGTCGCTGCCGAGTCGATCAAGGCGACGCACACCAACGGCGTGCTGGAAGTCACCCTTCCGAAGCGCCCCGAGGTGCAGCCGCGGCGCATCGAGATCAAGGCCGCCTAAGGGCCTGCCAGGGTCAGCCGGTGGCGCAGTTGCGCCACCGGCGCCTGATTTTTCCGTTACTTTCCTCACGAGCCCGGGCGAACGCTTCAGGCTAGAATTCCTGCGGCATGAGACGCGCCCAGCTCCTTCTGTGGCTGATCCTGACGCTGGCCGCAGCGCCGCTGCCGGCTGCCATGCCGCCGGCGGTAGGGGACACTCCGCTCCCGACACTGGCACCGATGATCAAGAAGGCGTCGCCGGCGGTGGTCAACATCGCCACCCGCGGCACCATCCATGAGCGCGGGCCGCAGAACCCGCTGCTCGACGACCCCTTCTTCCGCCGCTTCTTCGACGTGCCGCCCGACACCGGCCCGCGCGACCGGCCGTTCCAGAGCGCCGGCTCCGGGGTGGTCGTCGACGCCAAGATCGGCTACATCGTCACCAACGCCCACGTGGTGGAGAACGCCAACGAAATCACGGTCACGCTGCAGGACGGCCGCGATCTCAAGGCCGAGATCGTCGGCAGCGACGCCCCGTCCGACGTCGCGGTGCTCAAGGTGAAGCCCGACGGGCTGTCGCAGATCCCGCTCGGCGACTCCTCGCACGCCGAGGTGGGCGATTTCGTCGTGGCCATCGGCAATCCCTTCGGCCTGCAGCACACCGTGACCTCGGGAATCATCAGCGGACTGTCGCGCTCGGGGATCAATCCCGACGGCTACGAGGACTTCATCCAGACCGACGCCTCGATCAACCCCGGCAATTCCGGCGGCGCCCTCGTCAACCTGCGCGGTGAGCTGATCGGCATCAACACCGCGATCCTCTCGCGCAGCGGCGGCAACATCGGCATCGGCTTCGCCATACCGGTCAACATGGCGCGCAGCGTCATGGATCAGCTCATCAAGTACGGCTCGGTCAAGCGCGGACAGCTGGGCGTGAGCATGTACACCGTGACCCCGGACATCGCGCACTCGCTCGGCCTGCCGAGCGCCGTGGGAGCGCTGGTGTCGCAGGTGGTCGAGGGCTCACCGGCCGCCCGGGCCGGCATCCGCACCGGCGACGTCATCACCTCGGTGAACGGGCAGCCGGTGAAATCCAACAGCGAGCTGCGCAACACCATCGGCCTGCTGCGCGTCGGCGACAAGGTCGACATCGGCCTGGTGCGCGACGGCAAGCCGGTGCGTGTCACCGCGGTGATCGCCGATACCAGCAGCGAGCTCAGCGGCGGGCCTGCGAGCATTCACAAGAGCTTCGAGGGGGCCGCGCTGGGCGATGCGCCCGACTCGGGCGGCGCACTGGTGCGCAGCGTCGAGCCGGGCAGCGCCGCCGCCCAGGCCGGACTGCGCGCCGACGATGTCATCGTCGGCGCCAATCGCGGCAAAGTAGGCAACGTTCGCGAGCTGCGCGAGCGCGCCCGGGGGGCGGCGGTACTGGTACTGGAAGTGCGGCGCGGCAACACGGTGCTTCTCATCCCGTTGCGCTGATAACAGAACGGCGTCACGGCGCGTGAACGCGGGCGCAACTGCCCGCCGACGCCGGCGACACCGCGCGAGGAGCGGCTGTGAACGTCTGTGTGCTGGGAGGCAGCGGATTCGTCGGCACGGAGCTGGTGGCCCGGCTGGTGCGGGCGGGGCACTGGGTGCGCGTGCCGACGCGCAACCTCGCGCACGTCGAGCGGCTGCGCGTGCTCGACACTGCCGAGCTGCGGCGCGCGAACGTGCACGATCCGCGCATTCTGGCCCAGCTGTTCAAGGACTGCGACGCGGTCATCAACCTGGTCGGCATCCTCAATCCGCGCGGGCGCGCCACGTTCGACGCCGTGCACACCCAGCTGGCCGCGAAGGTCCTCGCCGCCGCCCGTGGCGCGGGTGTGCGCCGCCTGCTGCACATGAGCGCCCTCGGGGCCGACGAGCGCGCGCCGAGCCGCTACCTGCGCTCCAAGGGCGCCGCCGAGGCGCTGCTGCGCGCGGCCCCGCACGCGCCGACCGGGCAGCCTGCGGTGACCGTCTTCCGGCCGTCGGTGATCTTCGGGGCCGGTGACTCGCTCACCAACCGCTTCGCAGGCCTGTTGCGCCTGAGCGCCGGCGTGCTGCCGCTGGCGCGCGCCGGCGCACGCTTCGCCCCGGTCAGCGTGCTCGATGTGGCCGAGGCGTTCGTGCGCGCACTCGGCACGCATGCGAGCTGCGGCGCCGTCTACCAGCTGTGCGGACCCGAGATCATGACCCTCGAGCAGCTGGTGCGCCTGACCGCGCGCGTCGCCGGCCTGCCGTGCCGGATCGTGCCGCTGCCGGATGTGCTCGGCCGCATCCAGGGCGTGGTGGCGGGCCTGTTGCCCGGCAAGCCGTTCTCGCTCGACAACTTCCGCTCGCTGACACTCGATTGCGTGTGCCGCGAGGACGGCTGCGCGGCGCTCGGTATCACTCCGCGACCCATGCTGGCGGAGCTGCCGCGGTACCTGGCGCCGACAGCGGGCGCGCCCGCCTAGACAGCTGCGCGGCGGTCAGTCGCGCCGCGCCGCGGTCGCCGCCGCCGGCCCACAGAGCCGTGCGTGCCGCTCGGCGTGGGGCAGCTGCGCCAGCGCGCGCGCCGCGGCGTAGAAACGCCGCAGATCGTTGTCCTCCTGCTGCAGCAGCCGTGTGAACCCGGGCACGCAGTCGTAGTAGGTCGCCACCGAGGCAAGGTCGGCATTGTTCAGCCCCGCGGCCATCCATTCCTCGTACAGCGGGTAGGACTCGCCCTGGAGACGCTCGAGCGCACGCAGGTCGGCCGCCAGCCCGTCGAACACCGCCGCCTTCTGCGCGCGCATGTCCGCCCGCGCAACACCCGAGGCATAGAGGGTCACGAGGCGCGCGCGGGCGTGCACCAGCAGGTCGACCAACGCCTGCTCGTTGGCCTGGTCGCGCCGATACGCTGCGATGCGCGCCGCCTCCCCCCGTGCGGTAAGCCAGCGCTCGAGTCCGGCGTCCTCGACCGTGGTGGCGAAGGCCTCGTTGAACTCCGAGTCATCGCGCACGTACAGCAGCTGGTGCGCCAGCTCGTGGAATACGATCGCCGCGAGCTCATCGTCGTCATAGCGCAGCATGCTCGAGAGCACCGGGTCAGCGAACCGCCCGAGCGTGGAGTACGCCGGCACGCCCCCGAGGGCGACATCGAAGCCCCGCGCCTCCAGGTCGAGGGCGAAGTCGCGCGCCTTGTGCTCGCTGAAGTAGCCGCGATAGTCCACGCAGCCGGCGACCGGGAAGCACCAGCGCCGCGGCTCCACCGAGAACTCGGGGGCGGCCACCACATTCCACACCACGTACGGCCGCCCGATGTTGGCATAGGTTCGGAAGCTGTTGTTGTCCGGGAGGCCGAGGTCAGTGGAAGCAAATTCGCGCGCCGCGCGCACCTGCGCGAGACGCTGGCGCAGCTCGGGCGGCGTGTGCGGATCGGCGATCACCTGTTCGATCGGCTGGCGCGCGCGCAGCACCCGCCACTCGCCGCCGGCGGCCTGCATGAGGTACGGCGTGCCGCAGCCGGTGAGCAGCGCAGCCACCGCCGCCAGCGCCGGCAACCGCGCGCCGCGCCGCGGGCGCCCGCCGCGCCGGCGGTGCACGGCAACCTTCGGCGCCGCGCTGGCTGCAGGTGTCTCAGTTAACATGCGCAGCATGCGAGTCTACTTGGTCGGCGGCGCCGTACGGGACCGGCTGCTCGGGCTGCTGGTCCGCGAACGCGACTGGGTGGTGGTCGGCGCAACGCCACAGGAACTGGAGCGCGCCGGCTACCAGAGCGTCGGGCGCGAGTTCCCGGTGTTCCTGCATCCGCAGACGCACGAGGAGTACGCGCTCGCGCGGCTCGAGCGCAAGGTGGCCCCGGGCTATCGCGGCTTCACCACGCAGTTCTCTCCCGACGTGACGCTCGAGGAGGATCTCAGGCGCCGCGATCTCACCATCAACGCGATGGCCGAGAGCGATCGCGGCGAGCTCATCGATCCCTACGGCGGGCAGGCGGATCTGGCCGCGCGGCTGCTACGTCACGTGTCCCCGGCTTTCGCCGAGGACCCGGTGCGCGTGCTGCGCGTGGCGCGCTTCGCGGCGCGCTTTGCACCGCTCGGCTTTCGCGTTGCGCCGGAGACCCTCGAGCTGATGCGGCGCATGACGACAGACGGCGAGGTGAGCGCGCTGGTTCCGGAGCGCGTGTGGCAGGAGACCGAGCGCGCGCTCGCGGAAACCCGGCCGCAGGTGTTCTTCGAGACGCTGCGCGCCTGCGGGGCCCTCGGGGTGATCTTCCCGGAGATCGCCGCGCTCTATGGCGTGCCGCAACCGCCGCGCTGGCACCCGGAGATCGACACCGGCGTGCACGTGATGCTGGCGGTGGGCGTGGCGGCGACGCTCGGTGCCTCGGGGGCGGTGCGCTTCGCCGCGCTCACCCACGATCTCGGCAAGGCGCGCACGCCGCGCGAGCGCTGGCCGAGTCATCACGGCCACGAGGAGGCCGGGGTCGCGCTGATCGAGGCGCTGTGCGCGCGCCTGCGGGTGCCGAACGCGCATCGCGAGCTCGCCATCCTGACGGCCCGTTACCACAGCCTGGTGCACCGCGCCTTCGAGCTGAAGCCCGCGACGGTGCTCGACCTGCTGGAGAATTGCGATGCGCTGCGCCGGCCCGAGCGGTTTGCGGAGCTGATGCTCGCCTGCGAGGCGGACGCGCGCGGTCGCACCGGCCGGGAGCACGAGCCGTATCCGCAGGCCGCGTACCTCAAACAGGCGCGGGCAGCGGTCGCTGCGGTCGCGCTGACCGAACAGGAGCGGGCTGGTCTCGAGGGCCGCGCCATCGGCGAGAAGCTGCGCCGGCAACGCCTCGCCGCGGTCACCGCCGTGAAGGCGCAGGCCGGCACGGCCGTCTAGCGCCTCGCGCGACGGCGGGACGGGTGTGGGCGGCTCCCGCTCAGCGCATCACGCCGAGCGACACGAGCGCGAGCAGCGCTGCGCCGAGCGTGATGCGATACCAGGCGAAGACGGTGAAGCGGTGCGACTGCACATAGCGCAGCAGCCACTTGACCGCGATGAAGGCCACTACGCCCGAAACGACGAAGCCGACGGCGAGCGCCTGCCAGTCTTCGTCCGCGGCACCGTGGCCGTAGACCTTGAGCAGCTCGTAGCCGGTAGCGGCGAACATGGTCGGAATCCCGACCAGGAACGCAAACTCGACTGCTGCCGGACGCACGGTCAGGCCCGCGAGCATGGCTGCGAAGATGGTGGAGGCCGAGCGCGAGGTGCCGGGAAACACCGCCGCGAGGATCTGACAGGCACCGACCCAGATGGCCACGTTCCAGGTGACCGTGGTCGAGGCGGGCCTGCCGCCGACGTAGGCTTCGATCGCGAGGATCGCGATCCCGCCGATGAGGGTGGCGAGTGCGATGGGAAGCACCGTCTCCGGTAGCTTCCAGCCGAGGCGTGTGGCGAGAAAAGCGCCCGCCGAGGTGATCAGGAAGGCCACCAGGAGCTTCAGGAGGTAGTCGCGGTTCTCGGGCTGGTCGAAGCGCGTCAGAAGACTCACGAGCCGTCGCCAGTAGACCAGCACCAGCGCCAGAATCGCCGCGGCCTGGATCACCACGTTGAACAGCTCCGAACGCTGCCCGAGCCATTGCTCCGCGATCAGCAGGTGCCCGGTGCTCGAGATCGGCAGAAATTCGGTGATGCCTTCGACGACGCCGAGGATCACGGTGCTGAAGGTGTCGCTCATAGGGGCGCCATCTTAACCGGCCTGCGGGGCGGGCAGGCGATGGTACACGCCGGTGCACGCCGAGCTGCGCTGTCCGTCACAGCAGGTGGCGCAGGTCCTGCAGCGTGAAGCCCGCGAGCGGCGGGTCGAGGTCACGCGTGAGCGCCATGGCCTTGAACGCCTCCCCCATCTCCTCCGGCATGAGCAGCCGGCGCGCCTCGCCAGCGAGGCGCGCATGCCGGGTGCCCGCCGGCGCTGCGGCCACGAGCTGTTCGATTCCCAGTGCCAGCAGAAACGCCGCCTGGGTCGCAAAGCCGCCGACCGCGAGGTCCGCTGCCGCGGCGGCTTCCGCGACCCGCGTGAAGTCGACCCAGGCGGTGATGTCCTGCACGCCGACGTTGATATAGGGGTCCGTGTGCGCGCGCTGTCTGAAATGACAGCGCAGCGTGCCGCTCACGCGTTGCGGGTGATAGTAGTGCCTGCGCGGCAGACCGTAGTCACACAGCAGCAGCAGGCCGCGCTCCAGGCAGTCGCCGAGCGAAGCGATCCAGGGTGCCACCCGCTGGCACACCTCCGAGGTGTACCCCTCCGGCAGCGGCGCAGGCAGTCCCTCCTGCAGCGCCGCGCACTGCTGTGCGAGAGTAGCGTCGGCCGGGCGGCCGCATTCGCGGAAGCCGGGCGCTTGCGCCGCAGGCTCGCCCGCGGCCACGATCCCGAGCTCGGTCACGCCGGCCGCACGCCAGGTGAAGCGGCGGCACGGCAGGGCGTCGGCCACCTCGTTGGCAAGCATGACGCCCCGCACGGGACGCGCCGGCAGCCGCTCCAGCCAGACCACGCGCTCGCGCAGCCCCAAGGGCAGCTGCGCCAGGCGCGTGCGCTGGCGCGCTGCGAGATCAGCGCTGACCTCGAGAATCGCGTAGCGCCCGGGCAATGTGCCCTGGGCAGCGAGCTCGCCGAGCAACGCCGCCGCCATGCGCCCGGTGCCGGCACCGACCTCGAGGATGTCCCCGCCGGTGACGGCGAGCACCGCGGCGCACTGGCGCGCCACGCAGCGGCTGAAGAGATCCGATACTTCGGGGGCGGTGACGAAATCACCCGCGGCACCGAGCTTGGCGCTGCCGGCGCTGTAGTACCCCAGGCCCGGCGCGTACAGCGCCAGCTCCATGAAGCGCTCGAACGACAGCCAGCCGCCGGCCGCCGCCAGCTGCTCGTGGATGAGCGCGGCGACGGCGCGGCTGTGGCGCTGCTCCTCGGGCGAGAGGGCCGGCAGGATTGAGCGCGGCGGCGATGCAGTCATAATCGGTGCCCATGGCGCACGACACCGGGCATCCCGCGGCGGCGCCCGCCGCGCTCCACGGCAAGACGGCGCTCGTGACCGGAGCGGCGCGGCGGCTGGGCGCTACCATCGTCCGTGCACTGCACGGCGCCGGGGCCAACGTGGTGCTGCATTATCGCAGCTCGGCCGACGATGCCGCGGCGCTCGAGCGCGAGCTGAACGCCGCGCGCGCGGCCTCCGCCCGCGCCGTCGACGCCGACCTGCTCGAGGTGGCGGAGCTGCCGGCGTTGGTGAGGGCGGCGCAGGAGGCCTTCGGCGGCCTCGATATCCTGGTGAACAACGCCTCGACGTTCTATCCGACACCGCTCGGGGACATCACCCCGATCGACTGGGATGATCTCATCGGCAGCAATCTCAAGGCGCCGCTGTTCCTCGCGCAGGCGGCGGCGCCGCTGCTGCACGAGGCGCGCGGGCTCATCGTCAATCTGACGGACATCCACGGTCTGAAACCCCTGCGTCGCTACCCGGTGTACAGCGTCGCCAAGGCCGGTCTCATCATGCTGACGAAGTCGCTCGCCCGCGAGCTCGGGCCGCACGTGCGCGTGAATGCCGTGGCGCCGGGACCGGTCATGTGGCCCGAAGACGGGCTCGATACGGCGCTGCGCGAGAAGATCCTGCAGCGCACGGCGCTCAAGCGCGCCGGCTCGGCCGAGGACGTGGCGCGCGCCTGCCTGTTCTTCGCGACCGAGGCGCCGTACGTCACCGGGCAGATTCTCGCGGTGGACGGCGGCCGCAGCATCGGCTGGTAGCACGCGCCGGCTACGCCCGCACCTGCTCGAGCGGGTGCGCTGACCGGTCGAAGCGCCGCCACAGCTCCCCGATAGTCAGCTGCGCCGTCGGGTGCACCAGAGCCGGAGCCAGCTGTGCCAGGGGCCCGAGCATATAGGCGCGCTTGAGCAGGTCGGGGCGCGGCAGCTTCAGCCCCGGCTCATCGCACACCAGGTCGCCGTACAGCAGCACGTCGAGATCCATCGAGCGTGGCGCCCAGCGCGGTGCCGCGCGCGGGCGCCCGCAGAGCGTCTCGATGGCGTGCAGCCGGTCGAGCACCACGCTGACCGGCCGCCCGGTGTCGAAGCCCGCGACCAGATTGACGAAGTCCTCGCCCGCGAAGCCGATCGCGCGGTTGCGGTACCAGGGCGAGAAGCGCGCACCGGGAAACTCGCGCGCGAGCTCCGCGACGGCGCGGGCGAGGTTGCGCTCGGGCTCGATGTTGCTGCCGGCCGCCACGTACACCGCGGGCACGGCGCCTCAGGTCCGGACGGGGGCGCGCGGCGCGGCCGCGAGGTCCGCGCGCGTGCGCTCGATCACCACGCCGACGTCGCGGGAGCTGCGGATCGCACCGGGCTTGTTGAGGGATATGCGCACCCAGGCCAGCGCGAATTCCTCGAGAATCAGCAGCGCCACGCGGTGAGCCAGCGTCTCCACCAGCCGGAACTCGGAAGCCTCGATGAACGCCAGCACGCGCTTGGCCACTTTCTTGTAGTCGAGCGTGTCGGCCACCTCGTCGGTGCGGGAGGCCGCACCGCAATCGACCGGCATCTCGATATCGAGCACCACCGTCTGCTTGACGCGTCGCTCCCAGTCGATGAATCCGATGATGCACTCGGCGCTCAGGCCGTGCAGGAAGATGCGATCGTCGCTCTCGGGGGTGTGATTCATGCGTTTACGGCCGGCAGCGACTCGAGCGGCCAGCGGGCGTGCACCTCGATGGCGAGACCATCGTGCTGCCCGGCCTCGAGGCGCTTGAGCCCCGCCACGGCGATCATCGCTGCGTTGTCGGTGGAAAACTCGATGCGCGGATAGTACACGCGCACGCCGCGGCCGCCGGCGGCGGCGGTGAGCTGCTCGCGCAGCCGGCGGTTGGCGCTGACGCCGCCGGATACCACCAGCACGCGCAAGCCGGTGTACTCGAGCGCCCGCAGCGCCTTGGCCGTGAGGGTCGCGACGATGGCCTCCTGCACGGCGCGCGCCACGTCCGCGCGCAGCCGGTCGGTCAGCTCGCGCCCGCGCAGCGCCTGCAGCACCGCGGTCTTCAGTCCCGAGAAACTGAACTCGAGCCCCGGGCGGTCCAGCATGGGGCGCGGGAAGCTGAACGCACCCGCGGCGCCGCGCTCGGCGAGCTGCGCCAGCTGCGGGCCGCCCGGGTAGGGCAGGCCGAGGAGCCTGGCGGTCTTGTCGAAGGCCTCGCCCGCGGCGTCATCGCGGCTTTCACCCAGCACGCGGTAGGCCCCCACGGCCGAGACCTCGACGAGCAGCGTATGGCCGCCGGACACCAGCAACGCGAGGTGCGGGAAGGGCGGCGGCTCGGGCTCGAGCAGCGGCGCAAGCAGGTGGCCCTCGAGATGATGGATACCAATCGCCGGCACGCCCCAGGCATACGCGAGGCTCCGTGCCAGCGACGCCCCGGTGAGCAGCGCGCCGATGAGTCCCGGGCCGGCCGTGTAGGCAACGCCGCCGAGGTCCTGCGGGCGCGTCGCCGCGCGCTCGAGCGCGCGGCGCGCGAGCGGCAGCAGGCGTCGCACGTGATCGCGGGAGGCAAGCTCGGGCACCACGCCGCCGTAGGCGCGGTGCAGCTCCACCTGCGTGAACAGCTCGTGGGCGAGCAGCCCGGCGCGCGCGTCGAAGACCGCGACCGCACTCTCGTCGCAGGAGGATTCGAGGGCGAGGACACGCATAAAAAAATTGTAATTCAAAGCGCAGGTGTGCACCGGCACACGGACGTGGCGGTAAGATGCCGGCGCGACCTGAGCCCGTGTTCAATCACATGAGAAGCCCCCCGCGAGTCTTCCGCTTGGCGCTGCTCGCCGCCTGCCTGGCCGGCATCGTGTCGCTCGGCGCCTGCGCGGGGGTCGCGCGGGAGCAGCCGCCCGACGCACCGGCCGCCGGTCCCTCCCCCGCACCCGCGCAGGTTCACTCCTGCAGTGCGCCGGTGTCCGCGCCCAAAGGGACGTGCGGGGGTTGCTCGGTGAGCTGCGGCGACCAGCAGGCCTCGTGCACGCCGGGCGAGGAATGGCCGGGTGGCAGCGCCTGCATGAAGACTGCGGTGTGCGGGTGCCGCTGACCCCCGGGGCGCCGAAAGCTGCTCGTGCCGGTGATGTGAGCCGCCGCTCGGGGCGGGCCGAGGCTTTTGCCTTTGCGGCGGGGGTCCTTTAGAATCCCCCGCCCCCGAGTGGCCGCGGCACGTGCCGCGGCCCCGGCGATGTCTTAAATTTCCTTTCCGATCAATGACTTGAGGTTTGGATGCCGAGCGTTCGAGTGCGTGAGAACGAATACTTCGATGCCGCCCTGCGGCGTTTCAAGCGCGCCTGCGAGAAGGCCGGTATTCTCACCGAGCTGCGGCGGCGCGAGTTCTACGAGAAGCCCACGCAGGAGCGCAAGCGCAAGAAGGCAGCCGCCATCAAGCGCCACATGAAGCGCGTCTCCCGCGACGGCATGCGCAGCTCCCGCTAGGGGCGGCGCGCGCCATGGCGCTGAAGGAACGCATCACCGAAGACATGAAGAGTGCGATGCGGGCCGGCGACAAGGAGCGGCTCGGCACCATCCGTCTGGCGCTCGCCGCCATCAAGCAGCGTGAGGTGGACGAGCGCATCACGCTCGATGACGGCCAGGTGCTCGCGGTGCTCGACAAGATGATCAAGCAGCGGCGCGAGGCCATCGCGCAGTTCCAGAGCGGCGGCCGGGCCGACCTGGTCGTGAAGGAAGCCGCCGAGATCACCGTGCTGCAGGGCTACCTGCCCGCGCAGCTGAGCGAGGCGGAGATCGACGCGCTCATAGCCGAGGCGATCGCCGCAACCGGCGCGACCTCCGTCAAGGACATGGGCAAGGTGATGGCGGTGGTGAAACCAAAGGCGCAGGGTCGCGCCGACATGGGCGCGGTCAGCGCGCGGATCAGGCAGAAGCTGGGCTGAGCCTCGCACACGGGACGCGGCAGTTGGGACGCATCCCCCAGAGCTTCATCGACGAGCTCATCGCCCGCGCCGACATCGTGGAGATCATCGGCGCGCGCGTGCAGCTGAAGAAGTCCGGCCGCGAGTACAAGGCCTGCTGCCCGTTCCACAACGAGAAGACCCCCTCCTTCTGGGTGAGCCCCGACAAGCAGTTCTATCACTGCTTCGGCTGCGGCAAGCACGGCACGGCCATCGGCTTCCTGATGGAGCACGACCACATGGCCTTCCCCGAGGCGGTGGAGGAGCTGGCCACACGCTTAGGGTTGGAGGTACCGCGCGAGGGCGGTGCGGCTGCCGGCGCACGCCGCAGCGATGAGCCGCTGTATGAGCTCATGGGTCGGGTCGCCCGCTGCTACGCCGAGCACCTGGCACGCACGCCGCGCGCCCGCGAGTACCTCGCGCGCCGCGGACTGACCGAGGCGACCGCGGAGCGCTTCGCGATTGGCTATGCGCCCGACTCGTGGAACGAGCTGCTGCGCCGCTTCGGCGGCGGCGACGCCGAGCGCCGGCTGCTGAGCGACGCCGGCCTCATCGTCGAGCGCGAGCGCGGCACGGCGCGCGAGGGCGAGCGCCACTACGATCGCTTCCGCGACCGCCTCATGTTCCCCATCCGCGATGCGCGCGGGCGGGTGATTGCCTT
>DASPPI010000116.1:0-8236 GCA_035625615.1 Steroidobacteraceae bacterium
TTTCAGCCGCCGGAGCCGCGGGAGCAGGAGGAGCTGCAGCCTGTTCAGTGCCTGCGGATTCCTGCTTCGCGCAGGCCGACAGCATCAGCGCGGCAACGATTGCGCTAAGAGCAAGTTTGGTTTTCATCGATCGATACCCCGAAGAGAAGCAAGAGTTGTGTTGATGAGACGTCGCCCGGTGGTGGCCGTTCCGCAGCCTGTTCCAGCCAGCGCGCAACGCAAATTCTATAGAAGTCCCGGTACGATTGGAAACTGGACCGGGCACTCTTGTCTGTTTGTGGCTACAGCCCGAAGTCCGGCGCGAAGATCCGGTGCGAAGGGGGATTGATATGAATTTGCAGGCAACGCTCGAGAGCACCTTCGGCGCGCACCTCGAGACGGTCTGCCGGCGCTCGGCACAGGCACTGTCGGCCAGCGGCTACAGCGGACTGCTGGTGTTCGCCGGCTCGCCCGTCCCGGTGTTCGAGGACGACCGGACCTACCCGTTCGAGGCCAACGCGCCTTTCAAGGTCTGGGTGCCGCTGCCGGGGGCCCCGGGAAGCTTGCTGTGGTTTGAGCCGCAATCCGTGCCCCGGCTGATTATCGAGCGGCCCGAGGACTTCTGGCACAAGCCCGCCGACCTGCCCGAAGGCTACTGGGTGCGCCACTTCGACGTGCGCACGGTGGCGGATCGAGCCGCTGCGCGCGCACTGCTGCCCGGCGACCTCTCCCGGGCGGCCTACATCGGCGATGGCTTCGCCGAGCTCACTGCCTGGGGGATCGGCGCGGTCAATCCGCAGCCGCTGATGCGGCGGCTGGATTATGTCCGCGCCGTCAAGACCGCCTACGAGCTCGCCTGTCTGCGCGAAGCCAGTCGGCTCGGGGCGCTCGGCCATCGGGCCGCCCGGGCCGCTTTCACGGCGGAGGCATCCGAGTTCGAGATCGAGCTCGCCTTTCTCGAGGCCTGTGGCCTGCGCGAGCAGGAGCTGCCCTACAACCCGATCATCGCGCTGAATGCGAGCGGGGCGGTGCTGCACTACCAGGTCCTGGAAAAGCAGTCCCCGCGCGAGCGCCGGTCGCTGCTCATCGATGCCGGCGCGGAATTCGCCGGCTACGCGAGCGACATCACCCGCACCTACTCCTACGCCGATGCCGATTTTGCCGCGCTCATCGAACGCATGGACCGCATGCAGCAGACGCTGTGCGCCGGGGTACGCGCCGGTGTCGACTGGCGCGACGTGCAGCTGCGGGCCCACCAGCTCGCCGGCGAGGTGCTGCGCGAGGCGGACCTCATCCGCTGCAGCGCCGAGGAGGCGGTGGCGAGCGGCGTGACCTCGGTATTCCTGCCGCACGGCATCGGGCACCTGCTGGGCCTCGAGGTGCACGATGTCGGCGGCCTGATGCGCTCTCCCGAGGGCGGCGAGATCCCGCGGCCCGCCGGACACCCGTACCTGCGCCTGACGCGCGTGCTCGAGGCGGGCTTCGTGGTCACCATGGAGCCCGGGATCTACTTCATCACTCAGCTGCTGTCGGCCGCACGCGCCGACCGACGCGCCCGACAGATCAACTGGTCACGCGTCGAGGCGCTGGCCCCCTTCGGGGGCATCCGCATCGAAGACGACCTGGCGGTCACTGCAAGCGGGTGCGAGAACCTCACGCGCGAGGCGTTCGCGCGGCTGTGAGGCGGCGCGCCGTCAGAACGGCGGCCGCATGTTCCACTTCCCGCCGCGCTCCTTGTCGCGGTAGAAAAACCCGAACGGGACGTTCGCCCACATGCCCGCGAGTGCGTTGGCAGATGCCACTTGCAGATCGTACGTGCAGCGGTAGCCCTGCTCGGTGGGCTTGTCGCAGGCCTCCTTCTTGAAGAACTTGATGCTCACCGGGTCGGAGACGGTGACGCCGGGCGGATGGTTCATGGCATACAGCAGGGCATCCTTCATTTCCGCCTCGGTCGGCTCGCTGCCGGCTCCGCTGCAGCCACAGAGACCGAGGGTGAGTGCCGTTCCGATTGCTGTTCCCAGGACGCCGTGCTTGACCTGCAGACGCATTGTTCTTCTCCTTTGTCTTATTACAGAAACAAAATCTACTTTTTCGCCAGAGAATCTCTTATTTCCTGCAACAATACCTCACTCTTTGTGGGGGCCGGTGGCGGCGCATCGGGGGCCGGGCGCTTGAGCTTATTGATGCCCTTGATGACGATGAAGATCGACAGCGCGATCACCAGAAACTCGAAGATGGTCTGCAGGAACGCCCCGTAGCGCAGCATCACGGGCTTGCCCGCCGCGTTGGTGGCGATCTGCACCGCAAGGTCGCTGAAGTTGACGCTGCCGAGAATGGGCGAGAGCGCCGGCATGATCACATCGCCCACGAGGGATGCCACGATCTTGCCGAAGGCCCCGCCGATCACCACCCCGACCGCGAGGTCGATGACGCTGCCCTTCATCGCAAATTCTTTGAATTCCGAAGCGAAGCTCATGCTGGTTCCTCCCCTGATTCGGCGTTCAGCTTACGCGGCGACTTTCTTCCTGCGCGTGCGTTTCTTCGGCGCTTCCTCCGGAGCCGCTTCCGCGGGCGTGGCGGCCCGCTTCTTGCGGCTCTTGGTCTCGGCTTCCGCGGCGGCCTTCGCCTTGGCACGGCGGGCGGCTTTCTTCTTCTCTCCGGCCGGCTCCTCGGCCGCCACCGGCGCCGGGCCCTCCACCAGCTGCATCAGCGCCATGGGAGCCGAGTCTCCCGGTCGTGGCACCATGCGCAGGATGCGCGTGTAGCCGCCCGGGCGCGCCTTGAAGCGGGGACCTAAGTCCGCGAACAGCTTCTCGACCACCGCCGCATCGCGCAGCCGCGAGAAGGCGATGCGACGCTTGGCTTCGTCATCGCTCTTGGCGAGCGTGATCAGCGGCTCCACCACCCGCCGCAGCTCCTTGGCCTTCGGCAGAGTCGTGCGAATGGTCTCGTGCCGCAGCAGCGAGACCGACATGTTGCGCATCAGCGCATGCCGGTGCGCGCTGTTGCGCGAGAGCTGACGGCCGGAGAGATGGTGACGCATGGCAAACCCTTCCGCCCGGGCCACGCGCCCGTGCGCGCGGCCCGTTGCAACTTCAGATCACGTCGCGCTCTTCGTCGTGCTTGAGCCCGGCCGGCGGCCACCCGTCCAGGCGCATGCCGAGCATCAGGCCATGGCTCTGCAGCACTTCCTTGATCTCGGTGAGTGACTTCTTGCCGAGGTTCGGCGTACGCAGCAGCTCCACTTCCGTGCGCTGCACCAGGTCGCCGATGTAATGGATGTTCTCGGCCTTGAGGCAGTTGGCGCTGCGCACGGTGAGCTCGAGCTCGTCCACAGGGCGCAGCAGGATCGGATCGAACTGCATCTCCGACACCTTGGTGGCCGCTTCCTCCTCGCCCTGCAGGTCGACGAACACCGACAGCTGGTCCTTGAGAATGCTGCCGGCGCGGCGGATGGCCTCTTCGGCATCGATGGTGCCGTTGGTCTCGATGTCGATGATGAGCTTGTCGAGGTCGGTGCGCTGCTCGACGCGCGCCGCATCGACCGAGTAGGTCACGCGCCGCACCGGCGAGAAGGACGCATCGAGCTGCAGGCGGCCGATCGGGCGCGTCTGCTCGTCGAAGGCGACCCGCGATGCCGCCGGCCGGTAGCCCCGGCCGCGCTCGACGCGCAGCGTCATCGACAGCTCGCCCGCCTTGGTGAGGTTGGCGATCACCAGCTCCGGATTCACCACCTCGATATCGTGATCCGCCTGGATGTCGCCGGCGGTCACGGGGCCCGGGCCTTTCTTGTGCAGGCGCAGCTCGGCGTTGTCGCGCGAGTGCATGCGCAGCGCCACCGACTTGAGGTTGAGCAGGATGTCGACCACGTCCTCCTGCACGCCCTCGATGCTGGTGTACTCGTGCAGCACACCGTCGATCTCCACCTCGGTGATGGCGCTGCCAGGCATGGACGACAGCAGCACGCGCCGCAGCGCGTTGCCGAGTGTGTGCCCGAAGCCGCGCTCGAACGGCTCGATCACCACGCGCGCCTGGCGCGGGGCCACCGGCTGCACCTTGACCACCCGGGGTCGCAGAAACTCACTCACAGAACCGTGCATTTTCTCACCTTGCCGGCTCACGGCCGGCGCAACGACTACTTGGGCGGACCCGCTTGTATGGGGGCGCGAGGCGCCCATTTCAAGCGGTGCGATTACTTCGAATACAGTTCGACCACCAGGTTCTCGTTGATGTCCGGCAGGACGTCATCCCGCCCGGGCGCCGACTTGAACACGCCGCGGAACTCCTTGTCGTTCACCTCGACCCACTCGGGGAGGCCTACCTGCTGCGCGACATTGAGCGCGCTCTGGATACGCAGCTGCTTGCGCGACTTCTCGCGCACCTGAACGATGTCGCCTGCCTTCACCTGGTAGGAGGCGATGGTGACCGGCTTTTCGTTGACGGTGATCGCCTTGTGGCTCACCAGCTGGCGCGCCTCGGCGCGCGTCGCCGCGAAGCCCATGCGATACACGACGTTGTCGAGGCGGCACTCGAGCAGGCGCAGCAGGTTCTCGCCCGTGGCGCCGGATTTACGGGCCGCTTCCTGGTAGTAGTTGCCGAACTGGCGCTCGAGCACGCCGTACATGCGGCGCAGCTTCTGCTTCTCGCGCAGCTGCAGGCCGTAGTCGGACAGGCGCTGGCGGCGCTCACCCTTGACGCCGCCCGGCGGCACGGTGAACTTGCACTTGTTCTCGAGCGGCTTCACCCCGCTCTTGAGGAAAAGATCGGTGCCCTCGCGACGCGCGAGCTTGCACTTCGGTCCCACATAACGCGCCATACGTTCCTCGCTCAGACCCGGCGCTTCTTCGGCGGACGACAGCCGTTGTGCGGAATCGGCGTCACGTCGGAGATGCTGGTGATCTTCAGCCCACAGTTATTGAGCGCGCGCACCGCGGACTCGCGCCCCGGCCCGGGGCCGCCCACGCGCACTTCCACGTTCTTCACGCCGTGCTCCTGCGCGGCAACGCCGGCCTTCTCGGCCGCCACCTGGGCGGCGAACGGCGTGCTCTTGCGCGAGCCGCGGAAGCCGCAGCCGCCGGCGGTCGCCCACGAGAGCGTATTGCCCTGCCGGTCGGTGATGGTGATGATCGTGTTGTTGAAGGACGCGTGCACGTGCGCGACTGCATCCAGCACGCTCTTACGCGCCTTCTTGGGCTTCTTGGGCGCCGCAGGCGTTGCCGCAGGCGCCGCCGCCGGAGTCGCCGCCGGAGTCGCCGTTGCTGCTGCTGGCGCGGCCGCGCCGCCGCCTTGAGGTTTCTGCTCAGCCATTCGTCATGCCTTTCCGGGAGGTGCGTTCAGCTTGACCGCCTGCTTGCGCGGTCCCTTGCGGGTGCGCGCGTTGGTGCGCGTGCGCTGCCCGCGCACCGGGAGTCCACGGCGATGGCGCATGCCGCGCCAGCTGCCGAGGTCCATCAGCCGCTTGATGTTCATCGAGACTTCGCGCCGCAGATCGCCCTCGACCGCGAACTTGGCGACGGCTGAGCGGATCGCATTCACCTCCGCCTCGGTCAGGTCCTTCACCCGCGTGGCGGGGTTGACGCCCGCGAGCGCACAGGCGCTGCGCGCCCGCGCGCGGCCGACGCCGTAGATATGCGTGAGCCCGACCCACACGTGCTTGTTCATCGGAATGTTGATACCGGCTATGCGTGCCATGCGGCTTACCTCAACTCTTGTCTACCCTTGGCGCTGCTTGTGCCGCGGGTCCGTGCAGATGACGTAGACCACGCGGCGGCGGCGCACGATCTTGCAGTTCTTGCAGATCTTCTTGACCGACGGACGTACTTTCATTGATCAACCACCCGACCCGGAACGGCCGTAGCCGAGCAGGTTCGCCTTCTTGAGCAGTCCCGGGTAGTGATGCGACATCATGTGCGCATTGAGCTGCGCCATGAAATCCATCACCACCACCACGACGATCAGCAGCGACGTGCCGCCGAAGCGGAACGGCACGCCGTACCAGGAAATCAGGATCTCCGGCACCAGGCATACCGCCGTCACGTACAGCGCGCCCCACAGCGTGAGCCGGGTGAGCACCTGGTCGATGTACTCGGCAGTCTGCTGCCCAGGGCGGATGCCGCGCACGAAGGCACCCGACTTCTTGAGGTTGTCGGCGGTGTCGCGCGCGTTGAACACCAGTGCGGTGTAGAAGAAGCAGAAGAAGACGATCAGCACCGCGTACAGTACCAGGTGCAGCGGCTGGCCGTAGCCTAAGGCCGCGGCTACGTTCTGCATGGCGTTGGCGATCAAGCCTTCGCTGCCCGTGCCCACGAAACTTGCGAGCGTCGCGGGAAACAGCAGCAGGCTCGAGGCGAAGATCGGCGGGATCACGCCGGACATGTTGAGCTTGAACGGCAGGTGGCTGCTCTGTCCCGCGTACAGGCGCCGCCCCACCTGACGCTTGGCGTAGTCGACCGGAATGCGCCGCTGGGCGCGCTCGACGAACACCACGAATGCGGTGACGCCGAGCACCAGGATCACCAGCGCCAGCGCCACCGGGCCCGGCATCTCGCCGGTGCTGACCGCATCGACGGTGTTGCCCACCGCTCCGGGCAGGCCCGCGACGATGCCGGAGAGGATGATCATCGAGATACCGTTGCCGATGCCGCGCTCGGTGATCTGCTCGCCCAGCCACATGAGAAACATGGTCCCGGTGGTCATGGTGACGGTGGCGGTGAACAGGAAGGCCCAGCCGTGAAAGAGCGTCATGCCGCCCTTGTCGAGCGCGCCGGCGGCGGCGAACGACTGAATCAGCGCCAGCCCCACCGTGCCGTAGCGGGTGTACTGGGTGATCTTGCGCCGTCCCGACTCACCCTCCTTGCGCAGCTCCATGAGCGTCGGCACCACCATCGACATCATCTGGATGATGATCGAGGCGGAGATGTAGGGCATGACGCCCATGGCGAAGATCGACAGGCGCGACAGCGCACCGCCCGAGAACATGTTGACGATACCGAGAATGGTGTTGGAGCGATCGCCGAAGAAGCGCGCCACTTCCGCCGGATTCACTCCCGGTACCGGGATGAAGGTGCCGATGCGGTACACGATGAGCGCACCGATCAGGAACAAGATGCGGCTGCGGATCTCACCGAAGCGGGCGGCTTCGCTGAATGCGGCGGCCGGATTGCTGAAGGTCGTGTTCGCCATGCCTGTCCTGCTGCAGCCGGCCGCTTCAGGCCTCGATTGTGCCGCCGGCGGCCTCGATGGCCGCGCGCGCGCCTTTCGTGACGGCCACGCCCTTGAGCGTCACCGCCTTGCGGATCTCACCGGAAAGCACCACCTTGGCGCGCTCGGTGCCCGCGGGCACCACGCCCGCCTTGAGCAGCGCGGCCAGATCCACCACTGTGGCGTCGACCTTGGCGAGCTCGCCCAGGCGCACTTCGGCGCGCGTGCGCTCGAGACGCGAGCGGAAGCCGACCTTGGGCAAGCGCCGCTGCAGCGGCATCTGTCCGCCCTCGAAGCCGACCTTGTGGTAGCCGCCCTTGCGCGCGCGCTGCCCCTTGGTGCCGCGGCCGCAGGTCTTGCCCTGCCCGGCGGAAGCACCGCGGCCGACGCGCCGCCGCAAACGGCGGCTGCCGGAGGCCGGTTTGAGAGTGTTGAGTCGCATGGGATCAGGCATCCTTCTCGACACGCAGCAGGTGCACCGCGGTGGCGATCATGCCGCGGTTCTCGCGCGTGTCCTTGATGGTGACGGTCTGGTGCAGGCGGCGCAGCCCCAGGCCACGCGCCGAGGCGGCGATGTTCTTCAGCTGCCCGTGCAGGCTGCGCACCAGGGTAACCTTCAGTTGCTTCTCCGCCATAAGCTTCAACCGGTAACCTCTTCCAGGCTCTTGCCGCGCTTCGCCGCGATCTCCTCGGGCGAGCGGATCTTCGCCAGCGCGTTCATGGTGGCGCGCACGACGTTGATGGGATTGCGCGAGCCATAGCTCTTCGCCAGCACGTTGCGCACACCCGCGCACTCGAGCACCGCGCGCATACCGCCGCCGGCGATGACTCCGGTGCCGTCGGAGGCCGGCTGCATGTACACGCGCGTGGCTCCGTGTGTGCCTGTGACCGCATAATGCAGTGAATCGTTCCGCAGCGCGACGTTGATCAGGTTCTTGCGCGCACTCGTCATGGCCTTGGAAATCGCTACCGGCACCTCGCGCGCCTTGCCGAAGCCGTAGCCGACACGCCCGGCGGTATCGCCCACCACGGTGAGCGCGGTAAAGCCGAACTGCCG
>DASPPI010000117.1:0-7682 GCA_035625615.1 Steroidobacteraceae bacterium
GCGCCACCGAACAGGACGTGAAGGCCCTGTTCGAGCGTCACGGCAAAGTGGAATCGGTGAAACTCATCAACGATCGGGAAACCGGCAAGCCGCGCGGTTTCGGGTTCGTCGACATGCCCCAGGCCGAGGCGCAGAGCGCCATCCAGGCCCTGAACGGCTTTCAGATGAACGGGCGGCCGCTGCGCGTGAACGAGGCGCAGGAGCGCCCGCAGCGCCCGCGCCAGGGTGGTGGTCCGTTCCGCCGCTGACGGCGCGCCGGACCCCTTCGGAAAAAAAACCCCGCCACACGCGGGGTTTTTTTATGCGGCGCATGAGGTAATGTGCACTCACCCCGGGGGGAAGGGGGCGCCGCCCGCACCTGCGCCGCCCGTGAGGACCAAGTGATGTCAGCCAAGCAGCAACTCGCCGCGGCCGTGATCGCGTGCGCACTGGTGTCGAGCGCCTGCACGGACGTCAGCTCGCGGCAAACCACCGCCGAGGCGCTCACCGCGATTCTCACCGGCGATCAGCGCACCCCCGAGGAGCGGGCCCGTGACGTCTACCGCCATCCGAAGGAGACGCTGCTGTTCTTCGGTATCCGCCCGGGGATGAGCGTGCTCGAGGTGTGGCCGGAGCCGGGTTACTACAGCGCGATCATCGCTCCGCTGGTGCGCGAGAAGGGCAAGTACTACGCCGCGGTCGTGCCGGCGGACCCCGGCAACCAGCACCTGACGAAGCGCCTGCAGGCGTACCGCGACCGGCTCACCGCGCGGCCGGATCTCTACGACCGGGTCGCCGTGGTCAGCTTCCCCACCGACGGCGGCGATGCGCTGCCGCCCGGATCGGTCGACATGGTGGTGACCTTCCGCAACATCCACAACTGGATGGCGCGCGATGATGCCGCGCAGGCCTTCACCACCATGTACCGCGCGCTGCGGCCCGGAGGTGTGCTGGGAGTCGTCGAGCACCGCGGCAATCCCGCGCTCCCGCAGGACCCGCAGGCCAAGAGCGGCTATGTGAACGAGGACTATGCCGTCAAGCTGATCGAGGCCCAGGGCTTCCGCCTGGTCGCGAAATCCGAGGTGAACGCCAACCCGCGCGACACTAAGGACTACGAGCAGGGGGTGTGGACGCTGCCGCCCAGCTACCGCCTGGGCGACACGGATCGCGACAAATACGCGGCCATCGGCGAGAGCGATCGCTTCACGCTGCGCTTCGTGAAGCCGCGCAAGTAGCCCCTGCGCTTCCCCATCTACGAAGTGCTCGGCTGGTGAGATGATTCCTCAGATGCGCGTCGCGCCTCACCACATCTCGCGCAGCCGCGCGCTCACGTCGACGCTCACCGGTGCGCCGCTGTCCTGCAGCGTCTCGGCGCTGCCGAGCGTCGAGCCGTGGAAGGTCACCGGGTCGAGCGCCTTGAGTACCCGCTCGGTCAGGAAGCGGCTGCGGCCGCCGTAGACGTGGGCATCTCCCTGGCGCGACTGCTGCGTCAGGTGAAACTTCAGCGGCGCCATCAGCAGCAGCTCGTTCTGCGCGCGCGTCATGGCCACGTACAGCAGCCGCCGCTCCTCCTCGATGAGTTCGGGTTTGCCGGTGGAGAACTCCGAAGGGAAGCTGCCGTCCACCACGTTCAGCACGAACACGGTATCCCACTCCATGCCCTTCGCCGAGTGGACGGTCGAGAGCACCAGGTAGTCCTCGTCGAGCGTCGGGCGGCCGGACAGGTCGCTGGTGGCGTGCGGCGGATCGAGCGTGAGCTCGGTGAGGAAGCGCTCGCGCGAGGGGTATTGCCCCGACAGCATCTCCAGCTGATCGAGGTCGCCCTGCCGCGTGTGGAAGTGCTCGTACAGCCGCTCGAAGTGGCGCTGGTACCACTCGCGCGCCAGGTGTACCTGGCCGACCCACTGCAGCTGCGGATCGGCCAGCGCCTGCATGAGCTCGACCAGCCGCCGCCAGTCCATTTCGTGGGTCTGCTGCGGGGTGAAGCTCTTCAGTGCCTCGAAGGAATTTCCGCCGGCCCCGAAGTGCTCGATGGCCGCGGCCGCATTCACCGGTCCCATCCCCGGCAGCAGCTGCAGCGTACGGAACGCGGCCAGCGTGTTGCGCGGATTGTCGGCCCAGCGCAGCACGGCCAGCAGGTCCTTGATGTGCGCCGCCTCGAGGAACTTCAGTCCCCCGTACTTCACGAACGGGATCTTGCGCTTGGCGAGCTCCACCTCGAGCACGTCGCTGTGGCTCGCGCTCCTGAACAGCACCGCCTGGCGCTTGAGCGGCACGTTGGCCTCGCGCCTCTTCAGGACCTCGATGCAGATGTACTCCGCCTGCGACTGCAGCTCGTCGACCGTCACCAGGCGTGGCCGCGCGCCCTCGCCGCGGATCGACAGCAGGTACTTGCGGTGCTGGCGCGGCGCTTCCGCCATCACCGCGTTGCCGACGTCCAGCACCTGTTGGGTCGAGCGGTAGTTCTGCGCCAGCGTGACCACCTCGGCCGGCGGGTTGAAGCGCTCCGGGAAGCCGAGAATGTTCTCCACCGCCGCGGCCCGGAACGAATAGATCGCCTGGGCGTCGTCACCCACCACCGCCAGACCCGCGCCGTCGGGCTTGAGCGCGTGCAGGATCTCGGCCTGCAGGCGGTTGGTGTCCTGGTACTCATCGACCAGCACGTGGTCGAAATGCGCGCCGATGTGCTGGGCGAGGCGCGGCTCGGCCATCATCATGTGCCAGTAGAGCAGCAGGTCGTCGTAGTCGAGCAGACTCGCGTGCTGCTTCTGCTCGACGTAGACGCGGAACAGGGCGGTCAGGTCCTCCTCCCACTGCTGGCACCACGGGTAGTGCTGCTCGAGGGTCTCCTTGAGCGAGGTGCGCGTGTTGACGCGGGTGGAGTAGATCTGCACGCAGGTGTCCTTGCGCGGGAAGCGCTGCTCCTTCTCCGCCAGCCCGAGCTCCTGGCGCAGGCTGTCCATGAGGTCGCCGGCGTCAGCGCGATCGATCACGCTGAAATGCGGATCGAGCTTGAGATGCGGCGCGTAGTGGCGCAGCAGGCGGTTGCCGATCGAATGGAAGGTGCCCGTCCAGGTGAGCCGCTGCGAGATGGCCTGAGTGAGGCCCCCCAGGGTGTCGTTGAGCGCCTTGCGGGTGATCTCGTGCGCCCGGCGGCGCATCTCCTGCGCGGCGCGGCGCGTGAAGGTCAGCATCAGGATGCGTGCCGGGTCGACGCCGTTGATGACCAGGTGCGCCACGCGATGGGCGAGCGTGTCGGTCTTGCCGGTGCCGGCGCCGGCGACGATCAGCAGCGGACCGGAGCGGTAGCCCTTCTCGGGCAGCGGCTCGCCGTGAGTCACGGCCCTGCGCTGCTGCGCGTTCAGCCGGTCGAGATGGGCTGTGGTGGCCATGGGCGTGCAGATGCGACTATAACAGCGCCCGGCGAACGTGGTGGCACGCCGGCGCCTGCAGAAGAGACACGCGTCACGTCCGGCGCGCTGCCCACCGCGGCCGACCGCCCTTTCCGCAGTTCAGGAACCCAGCATGAAACCCGACCGACAGACCGTGCAGTTCACCGGCCGCGTCATCCGCGTGACCACCGACGAGGTGGTCCTGCCGAACGGGCACCGCTCGTTGCTCGAGGTCGTGCATCATCCCGGCGGCGCCGCCGTCGCGGCGCTCGACGAGGCGCAGCGCGTGTGCCTGCTGCGCCAGTACCGCTACGTGGCCGGCGGCTGGCTGTGGGAGCTGCCGGCGGGCAAGCTCGAGCGCGGCGAGCCGCCGCTCGAGACCGCCCGGCGCGAGCTGCGGGAAGAAGCCGGCGTGAGCGCGCAGCACTGGCGCAGCCTCGGAACCTGCCTGAGCTCGCCGGGAGTGTTCACCGAACGGCTGCACCTGTTCCTCGCCACCGGCATCACGCCCGCAACTACCGCGCACGAGCGCGCCGAGGTCATCGAGATTCACTGGGTGCCGTTCGTGCAGGCGTGTCAGTGGGCGGTCGACGGCACCATTGCAGACTGTAAGAGCGCACTCGCCCTGTTGCGCGCGCGTGCCACCCTGCCGACGGACGGTACCTCAGGCGCCGGAATTTCGTGACCAACCTCGCGGAATCGCCCTTACACGCACGGTTACCCTGCACACGGGGAATCAGACCTTGCAAAGCGTTAGTACATAATCTGTGAACAGTACCAACAAGAAAAGGCCCGTGGACAACGGCAGGCCGGAGGCCGAGCGCCGGCGCATCGGCGTGGTCGTCCACGACGACCGCGGCAACGCCTCGGTCACCTGGCACGATGCGCCGGCCGACGAGGAGCGGCAGGTGCTCGAGGTCCTCGGGGAGCCGAAACTCACCCTCAAGACCGAGGAAGAAAACTTCGACCCGTACGCGCGCCACCAGTCGGGCAAGAGCAGCGGCGCCGCCCGCAACGCTGCGCGCAAGCCCACCGACCTGCGCAAACTCTCCGAGTGGATCAAGATGATGCGCGAGCTCGAGGAGCGCAAGCGCAACGGCGATTGACGGCGCGCGCGGCGCACCCGCGCGCGACCTGAGCTTCAGCCGATTTCCTCGATGAGGGCGCGCTTGCGCGCGTGCGTCAGCCGGTAGAAGCGCCGCAGCTCGGCGAGCACTGCACCTTCGCCCGCGCGCTGCGGGCGGCCGGCACGGCTGCGCGCGAGCGTCTGCTCGAGGCGCCGGCAGAAGCGCTCCGCATAGCGGCTCGCCTCGCGGTACATGCCCGCGCGGGCAGCGGCGACACGCGCATCGATGCGCGTGCGCGCGAACAGCGTGCGGTGCAGTTCCGCGGGAAAGTGCCCGGGAAACTGCTGCCGCAGCAGCCAGTAGCTGGCGACGTACTTGTCGACCTCCGCCTGCATCTCCAGCTCGAGCAGCGACACCGGCTTGTCGTGGCGCGCATTCCAGGCGAGATAGAGGAAATGGCTCACGCCCTCGAGCGCCGTCCAGCAGTCGGCGACGTTGCCCGCGTGCAGCCGTACCAGCGGATCCTCGCGCGCCAGACGCCCGAGCAGCGCCGGATCGAGGTACAGCGACAGCGCCAGCTCGTCGCTGCCGTCGGCCGGCTGCGCCACCAGCAGCTCCTCCTCGGCCATGCCGCCGCGCGCGGCCTGCGGCAGCTGCCGGCGGTCGGTGACCAGGAAGTCGTACACGTCGTGAGCGACGCTCACGTCGTAGATGCCGCCGATGAGCTCCTGCAGCCGCGACAGCAACATGCGGTCAGTGGGTGAAGGCAGTGCCGGCGGCGCTGGTGGGGTCGACGCCCAGGCGCTTCAGCTGCGTGTAGCAGCGCGCGCTACCGGTCTTCAGCCAGATCTCGTACAAACGCAGGATGTCGCCGGCCGACTGCGGGCCGGCACCCTCGCTCACCTCGTGCAGAGCATCGACCATCGGCTGGAACTTCGCCGACAGCTCCGCAAACACGGCCCCGAGCGCGCGCGAGCGGCCGCGCGTGCTGGCCTCGACCAGCGCGCCGTAGGCGCGTCGACCCATGGCGATGTGGTAATCGATGTCGATCAGTTTGGCGGCGAAGCCCTGGGCGAAGAAACCGGCGACGAACAGCGACACATCACCGAGGCGCTGCAGCGTGCGGTGACGCTCGGCGGTGCCCGTGGGGGCTTCGAGCGCCTCACACAGCATCGCCACCAGCGGCTTCAGGCGCAGCCCCTCGGACGTGCTCTCGTACAGCGCCTCGGAACGCGCAAACAGGGTGAGCACGTTAACCACGTAGTGCTCGGTGTGATCCTCGACGTTGAGGTGCTGCCGCAGTAACGCGCCGTGCAGCGCGTCCCTGAAGAACTCGCGCAGATTCGCCACCGGCAGCACGCGCTTTGCAGCCTCGTCCATCACTCTCGACCTCCTCCCCCTTACTTATATCAAACGCTTTCGCCCCGGGAAGGTTCACCGCAAGCCCCGCGGAATACCGTGATGCGCTACGCTGATTGGGCGCAGAATCCGTGCCGGGGTTGGCAGCCCTGCGGGCACAGTGCTGACAGTCGGACAGGGCGGCTGTTGGATTCACATCCGCCGAGCGCATCACGTGACGGATTTCTCGGGCCGGCCGCGCCCGGTCACGCGCCCAGCGTGGCGGCCAACTGGGCGCAGTCGCCCACCACCAGGTCGGCCGCGGGGAGTTCAGCGGGCCAGGCGCGCGAGCGGCGATTCATCCAGACCGTGACCAGTCCCGCGGCGCGCGCCGCCGCCACGTCGAGCTGCGGATCATCGCCGACATAGGCAATCTCGCCGGCGCCGAACCCGAGCGCCTGCGCCAGCCGCTCGAAGCAGCGCCGCTCGGGCTTGGCCGCACCGATCTGGCGGGCGCTGAGCGACACCGCGAACGCCTGATGCAGCCCGATCCGGCTGAGGTCGGCGTTGCCGTTGCTGAGCGAAGCCAGTGCATAGCGTCGTCGCAGCCGTGCCAGTCCCGGCACGACGTCGGGGAACACCTCCACCTCGTTGCGGGCGGTCAGGAACACCTCGAAGGCATCGTGCGCGATGCTCTCCGCGTAGCCGTGCTCGCGCGCATGCCGCGCGAGTGTGGTGATCCGCAGGTAGGTCAGGTCGTGAGCGTTGTAGGGCTCGGCCCGCGCCAGCTGCTCGCGGGCGCTGCGCATATCCTCGCTCGACAGTCGCTGCGTGATGCGCGGGCAGTGCCGCTGCAGCCACGCGCGCAGCAGCGCTTCCGCGCGCGCCAGCACCGGCTCGACATCCCAGAGTGTATTATCGAGATCGAAGGCAACGGCGCGCACATCGCTCAGCACCCTGGCAAGGGTACCACTCCATGGAGCCGCTCACCCTCGTCATCGGCAACAAGAATTACTCCTCGTGGTCGCTGCGTGCCTGGCTGCTGCTGAAGCACGCGGGTCTCAGGTTCGACGAGATCCTGATCCCGCTCGATCGTCCGGAGACGCGCGAGCAGATCGACCGCCACAGTCCGAGCGGGCGCGTGCCGGTGCTGCGCCATGGTGAGCTGCGGGTGTGGGACTCGCTCGCGATCTGCGAATACGCCGCCGAGCTGACCGGCAAGGGATGGCCGCAGGAGCGCGCGGCGCGCGCAGTGGCGCGTGCGGTATGCGCCGAGATGCACGGAGGCTTCACGACGCTGCGCTCGCTGTGGCCGATGAACGCCCGCGCACGCAACCGCCGCACCGCCGTGACGGCCGCGCTGGAGGCGGACGTGGAGCGGATCGATCAGATCTGGAACGACTGTCGCGGCCGCTTCGGCGGCGGCCGCCCGTGGCTGTTCGGCGAGTACACGGTCGCCGACGCCATGTACGCACCCGTGGTGCTGCGCTTCAACACCTACGGCGCGCGTATCTCGCAGACGGCCCGCTGGTACATGGCGAGCGTGCTCGAGGACGGCGCGCTGCAGGAGTGGCTGCAGGCCGCCAAGCTCGAACCCTGGACGATCGCGGCCGACGAGGTCGGCTGAAAGACACTCATGTCCCGCAAGCTCCGCCCGCTGTCGCGGCTGCTCGTCTGCATGGCTGCCCTGGGCTCGGCCGCATCCGCCGCGCGGGAAACCTCCGTAGCAGCTCCCCCCGCCGGCGCACCGTTCACCGCCGAGGACCTGGTGATGCTGAAGCGGGTCACTGATCCGCAGGTCTCGCCCGACGGCCGCTATGTGGCCTTCGTGCAGCGCGAGACCGACATGGACGCCAACAAGGGTCGCACCAGCCTCTGGCTGCTCGACCTGACGCCGGGCAGCGCG
>DASPPI010000118.1:0-28507 GCA_035625615.1 Steroidobacteraceae bacterium
GCTTCCAGCCGAGTCTCAGCGCCTGGTCGGTGATGTACTTCTCGATCGCCCCGATGGTGACGGCACCGAGGCCGTCGTTGAGCGTGCAGGCGCCCTCGCACAGGCGGTCCTGCGGGCAGATGCGGCCGCACACTTCCGGCAACGAGTTCGTCTTGTGCGACAGCTCCGCCGCCTCGAACAGATTGCCCTCCTCGATCAGCTTCAGCCAGTTGGGAATGTAGTTGTGAACCGGGCACTTCCACTCGCAGAAGGGATTTCCGCAGGCGAGACAGCGCCCGGCCTGCTGGGCCGCGGTCGCGACATCGTAAGGCGCATAGATCTCGCGGAAATTGCGCACGCGCGCTTCCACGGCGGTCTTGGACGGATCGGCGCGCGGGACGTCGAGGAACTGCAGGTTCTTGTCGGCCATGGGCGAGTGCGCACCTAGGCGGCGCGCCGCAGGCTGTCGATGAGCGAATCGATCGACGCCGCCTTCGGCTTCACGACCCAGAATTTCGGCAGGAAGGTGCGCAGGTCACCGAGGATCTCCTCCGCCCAGCTGCTGCCGGTCGCGGTGACGTGCCGTTCGAGCAGCCCTTCCAGATGCTGCACGTGCGACTGCATCGCCTCCGGATGAATGCGGCTGATGTCGATGAGCTCGTGGTTGTAGCGGTCGACGAAGTTGCGCTCGAGGTCCAGCACGTAGGCGAAGCCGCCGGTAAAGCCGGCGCCGAAGTTGACCCCGGTACGGCCGAGCACGCACACCGCGCCACCGGTCATGTACTCGCAGCAGTGATCGCCCGCCCCCTCGATCACGGCGACGGCGCCGGAGTTGCGCACCGCGAAGCGCTCGCCGGCCACGCCGGCGGCGTACAGCTCCCCGCCGGTGGCCCCGTACAGGCAGGTATTGCCCATGATGATGGTCTCGCGGGCAACGAAGCGCGCCTGGCGCGGGTGGCGCAGCACGATCCGTCCGGCGGCCATGCCCTTGCCGACGTAATCGTTGGCGTCGCCTTCCAGATACAGGTGCAGCCCGCCGGCATTCCACACGCCGAAGCTCTGACCGGCGTGGCCGCTGCAGCGCACGGTGATAGGAGCGTCGGCCATCCCGTAATTGCCCCAGCGCCGGGCGATCTCTCCCGACAGCCGCGCGCCGATCGAGCGGTTGAAGTTGCTGAGCACGTAGCTCCACTCGCCGCCGCGCTTGCCCTCGATGGCGGGCAGCATCTCGCGCACCATGCGCTCGGCGAGCTCGCCCTGGTCGAACGGCGGATTGCACGGCAGGCTACAGAACTGCGGCGCATCCGCGGCAAGCGCGGCGCTGGCCAGGATCGGAGAGAGATCGAGCTTGCGCTGCTTCGGCGTCACCCCGGGAAGCACCTCGAGATACTCGGTGCGGCCGATGATCTCCGTCAGGCGGCGCACGCCGAGCGAGGCCAGGATCTCGCGCACCTCCTCGGCGACGAAACGGAAGTAGTTGATCACCATCTCGGGCAGGCCGGTGAAGTACTTGGTACGCAGCACATTGTGCTGGGTCGCAACCCCGGTGGTGCAGTTGTTGAGGTGGCAGATGCGCAGGTACTTGCACCCGAGCGCCACCATCGGGGCGGTGCCGAAGCCGAAGCTCTCCGCGCCGATGATCGCCGCCTTCACGACGTCGAGCCCGGTCTTGAGTCCCCCGTCGGTCTGCAGTCGCACGCGGTGGCGCAGGTCGTTGATGCGCAGCGTCTGGTGCGTCTCGGCGAGCCCGAGCTCCCAGGGCGTGCCGGCGTACTTGATGGAAGACAGCGGACTCGCGCCGGTGCCGCCGTCGTAGCCGGAAATGGTGATGAGATCGGCGTACGCCTTGGCGACGCCGGCCGCCACCGTTCCCACGCCGGGCTCGGCCACCAGCTTCACCGACACCAGCGCCGTCGGGTTTACCTGCTTGAGGTCGAAGATGAGCTGCGCCAGATCCTCAATGGAATAGATGTCGTGGTGCGGCGGCGGGGAGATGAGGCCGACGCCGGGGCGCGCGAACCGCAGCGTGGCAATCATGTCGTTGACCTTGTGCCCGGGCAGCTGGCCGCCCTCGCCGGGCTTGGCGCCCTGGGCGATCTTGATCTGCAGCACCTCCGCGTTGATCAGGTACTCGGGGGTCACCCCGAAACGCCCGGAGGCGACCTGCTTGATCTTGGAGTTCTTCTCGGTGCGGTAGCGCGCCGGATCCTCCCCTCCCTCGCCCGAATTGGAGCGGGCGCCCAGGCGGTTCATGGCGATGGCGAGCGCCTCGTGCGCTTCGGGCGAGAGTGCGCCGAGCGACATGCCGGCGCTGTCGAAGCGCGCGAGTATCGCTTCCGCCGGCTCGACTTCGCTCAACGGAATCGCCTGCCCCGCCGTCCGCAGCGCCAGCAGGTCACGGAAGGTGGACGGCGTGCGGCGGTTCACCAGCTGCGCGAACTCGCGGTAGTGCGCGTAGTCGCCGTAAACGACCGCGACCTGCAGCGCCGCGATCACATCGGGGTTGTACATGTGGTACTCGCCGCCATGCACGTACTTGTGCAGCCCCCCCTGACCGATCGCCTCGCGCGGATTCCAGGCGAGCTCGGCCAGCGCCAGGCTGTCGGCTTCGAGATCGGCGAAGTCCGCGCCCTGCACGCGGCTCTCGGTGCCGGTGAAGCACAGCTCGACCACCTCGTCGGCGAGGCCCACGATCTCGAACAGCTGCGAGCTGCGGTAGCTGGAGATGGTGGAGATGCCCATCTTCGACATGATCTTGAACAGGCCCTTGCGCACGCCGGCGCGGTAGCTGCGCCCGAGCTCGAGGCGCGCCGCGAAGTCGAGCTTCACCCGCCCGCGGCGCATCATCTCGAACAGCACCTGATACGCCATGTAGGGGTACACGGCGGTCGCCCCGTAGCCGATCAGACAGGCGAAATGATGCGGCTCGCGCGCGGTGCCGGTCTCGACCAGCAGGTTGCACTTGCAGCGCAGGCCGGTCTTCACCAGATGCTGGTGCACGGCCGCGGTGACGAGCAACGCGTGCGCGGGGACACGCCCCTTCACCAGGTAGCGATCCGACAGCAGCAGCACCAGCTTGCCTTCACGCACCGCGCTCTCGGCCTGCTCGCACATGCGCACGATCGCCGCCCGCAGACCTTCCGCCGGCGGATACTGCAGGTCGATGAACTCGTGGGTGACTTCCTCGATCGCCAGGATCTGGCGCAGCTTGCGCTGCGAGAGGATCGGCGATCCGAGCACCACCTGCCGCGCGTGCCCGGGCGCCGGCTCGAAGATGTTGCACTCGGGCCCGATCTGCGTCTGCAGCGACATCACGATGGTCTCGCGCAGCGGATCGATGGGCGGATTGGTGACCTGGGCGAACTGCTGGCGAAAGTAGTCGTACAGCGAGCGCACCCGGTGCGACAGCACCGGCAGCGGCGTATCGTCGCCCATCGAGCCCACCGCTTCGTTCTCATCCTGGGCCAGCACCCGGATGATGTCGTCACGCTCCTCCTGCGTGACGTTGAACATCTTCTGGTAGACGCCGAGCGTGGCGCGGTCCATGGGCTCGGCCGCGAGCCGCGGATCCACCAGGTCGCTCTCCAGGTAGCGCACGCCTTGGCGGAGCCAGGTCTTGTACGGGTGGCGCTTCTTCAGCAGCTGGTCGATGTCCGCCGAGGACAGCAGCGCGCCGCCAGCGAGGTCGAGCGCGATCATGTCGCCCGGCCCGAGCTTGCCCTGCCGCACGACCTCCTGCGGCTGGTAGTCCCATACGCCGGTCTCGGAGGCCACCGTGAGGCAGCGGTTGCTGGTGATGCAGAAACGTGCCGGCCGCAGCCCGTTGCGGTCGAGCGTGCACAGCGCGTAGCGGCCGTCGGTCAGCACCACGCCCGCCGGGCCGTCCCAGGGCTCCATGTGCACCGAGTAGTACTCGTAGAACGCGCGCAGGTCCGGGTCGATCGCGTCCAGCCCGTGCCATGCCGGCGGCATGAGCAGGCGCATGGCATGCAGCGGGTCGAGCCCGCCCATCAGCAGCACCTCGAGCATGTTATCGAGGCTCTGCGAGTCTGACCCGCAGAGCGAGACCAGCGGCAGCACCTCCTGCAGCTGCGGCAGCAGCGCCGAGCGCAGCAGCGGTCCGCGCGCGGTGGCCCAGTTGCGGTTGCCCTGGATGGTGTTGATCTCGCCGTTGTGGGCCAGGTAGCGATAGGGATGCGCCAGGCGCCATTGCGGGAGCGTGTTGGTCGAGAAGCGCTGATGGAACACCGCCACCGAGCTCTCGAGGCGCGGATCGGCAAGATCCGGGTAGAACTGCGTCAGGTGCTGCGGCATCACCATGCCCTTGTAGACGATGGTGCTCGCCGAGAGACTCGGCACGTAGAACACCGGATCCTGTGCACGCGCACTCTCGGCGAGGCGGCGCGCCATGAAGAGCCGGCGGTTGAAGGCGGCCTCGTCGACGTCCGGCAGCGGGCAGTTGACGAACAGCTGCTCGATGCGCGGCAGCGACTTGAGCGCATCGGCACCGCAGGCGTCGCAATCCACCGGCGGCACGCGCCAGCCGGCGAGCTCGAGCCCCTGCCGCGCGAGCGCCGCAGCGAGCGCCGCGCGCGCGCCGGCCGCCTCGCCGGCGTCGCGCGAGAGGAACACCAGCCCCGCGGCGAAGCGCCCGCGCAGGTAGATGCCCGATTCCGCCGCCACCGCGCGCAGGAAGCTCTCCGGCCTCTTCAGCAGCAGCCCGCAGCCGTCCCCGGTCTTGCCGTCCGCGGCAATGGCGCCGCGGTGGGTGAGGCGAATCAGCGAGGAGACGGCGGTGCGGACCAGCCAGTGACTCGGCGCATCGTCGAGACTGGCGATCAGCCCAAAGCCGCAGCTGTCGCGCTCGTAGGCGTCTTTATAAAGTCCATTTGAGGGCGCACGCATGACAAACGATCCCGGGAGTCCAAGGGGGCAGGCGCGTCCACCCGGCAGGCGCGACCCCCGCAGCAGCAGACATACCGGCAATTCATGCGCTCAGGAGATTCGCGGCCTCAGCGAGCCCGCGAACGTCAGTCGGAACCGCACGGGAGCGTGCAGCGCTGTACCGTCGATCGACTGTCTTACACCATCACTATGCGTCCGATAATACCGGCCTGCGGGTCGCTTGCAAGCGCGGCCTCAGCGGCGCCGGGTCCCCGGGTGCCCCGGGTGCCCCGGCGCACCCGGGGCGCGTCTCTCAGTCCGGCGGCTCGCGCACCGTGAGTGCGACCGTGAGCAGCCGCGTGCGGCGCACGATCTTCAGCTCGAGCGCGGTGCCGGGCGGCACCTGGCCGAGCTGCCGGTGCAGGGCGTCGATGCCGTCCACGACCGCGCCGTTCACGGCCACCACCAGGTCGCCTGGCCGCAGGTCCGACTCCGCCGCCGGCCCGTGCGCCTCGCGCGACATCACTTCCACGGCGCTGCGCGTGGTGAGGCCGAGCGCCCGCACCAGGCGCAGATCCAGCGGGCGATCGCGTGCCGCAACGCCGAGCCACGCGCGCCGCACGCGACCCTGGGTGAGGATCTCCGTAAGCACCCACTGCGCGGTCGACGCCGGGATGGCGAAACCGATCCCCTGCGCCATCGCGATGATGGCGGTGTTGATGCCGGCTACCCGGCCGGAAGACGCGACCAGCGGGCCGCCGGAGTTACCCGGATTGAGTGCGGCGCTGTGCTGCACCACGTTCTCGATCAAGCGCCCGTGCCGGCTGCGGAGCGAGCGTCCCAGCGCGCTCACCACGCCGGCCGAGACGGTGGACTCGAAGCCGAACGGATTACCGACCGCGACCACCAGCTGCCCCGCACGCAGGCGTTGTGCGCCCGCGAGCTGGGCATACGGCAGGGCACCCGCCTGCGCCCGCAACACCGCAAGGTCGGTGGCTGGATCGCGCCCGGCGACCACCGCCGGGACGCTGCGACCGTCGACCAAGGCGACCCGCGCCTCGCTCACCCGCTGCACGACGTGCTCGTTGGTGAGGAGGTAGCCGTCCGGCGTCACCACGACGCCGGAGCCTGCGCCGCCGCGGGCGCGCTCCGCTTCCGCCGCGCCCCCGACGTACACGCTGACGACCGCGGGACCGACCCGCTCGACCGCGCCGACCACAGCGGCGGAGTAGGCGTCGAGCGGGTCGGGCGGCACGGGCCGATCCGGCGCGGCCGGCGGATCGGGTATTGAGCCGGTCGCGCCCTGCGGCGCGGGCGGTTCCGTGTCGAGCATCGCAGCGGGATGGGGGCCGCCGGCGCCGAACTCAAGGGCTGCGCGCGCTGGCCGCGCGCGTCCCTTGCAGAATCCTGCGAGAATCGCGGCTCGCCGCATGATCTCCCTGCAACACACCGCCATCCTGCTCGCTGCGGCCGTGGTCGCGGTGTCGCTGTTTCGTTTCGCGCGCCTGAGCTCGATCCTGGGGTATGTCGCCGCGGGACTGGTCATCGGTCCCTGGGGGCTGGGCCTCATCGGCGACGTCGACCGCATCATGCAGGTGGCCGAGTTCGGCATCGTGCTGCTGCTGTTCATCATCGGGCTCGAGCTGCAGCCGACCCGGCTGTGGGTGATGCGGCGGATCGTGTTCGGGCTGGGCGCGGCGCAGGTGACGCTGTGTACGCTGCTGCTGAGCGCGCTCGCCTGGGCGCTCGGCCAGAGGCCCACCGCCGCCTGGATCATCGGCTTCGGTCTGTCGCTCTCGTCCACGCCGCTCGTGCTGCAGGTGCTGGCCGAGCGCGGGCAGCTCAGGACCCAGTACGGCCGTGCGGCCTTCGGCATCCTGTTGTTCCAGGATCTCGCCGTTCTCCCGGTGCTCGCGGTGCTGCCGCTGCTGGCGGCGCCCGCCCCGGCGCAACCGGCTGCCGGCAGCTGGTGGGTTGCGCTGCTGAAGCTTGCCGCGGTGGTGGTGCTGGTCATCCTCGGCGGCGGGCGGCTGCTGCTGCGTCCGGCGCTGCGTATCGTGGCGCGCGTGCGTGTCGGGGAAGTGTTCACCGCGGCGGCGCTGCTCACGGTGATCGCCACCGCGATGCTGGCGAACCGCGTCGGTCTCTCGGCCTCCCTCGGCGCATTCATCGCCGGAGTGCTGCTCGCCGATAGCGAATTCCGTCACGAGCTGGAGGCGGACCTCGAGCCGTTCAAGGGATTGCTGCTCGGCCTGTTCTTCATCGCCGTCGGCATGGCGGCGAACCTGGGGTTGTTCAGGTCCGAGCCGCTGACGCTGCTCGCGCTCACCGCCGGTTTCCTCGCCATCAAGATCGTCACCATCGCCGCCCTCGGACGGGCCGCCGGCCAGCAGGCGCAATCGGCATGGCGGCTGGGATTCGCGCTGCCCACCGGGGGCGAGTTCGCCTTCGTGCTGTTCACGCTGGCGGCGCGCGAGCGCCTGCTCACCGGTCACACCGCGGATCTGCTGGTCCTGGCGGTGACGCTCTCGATGCTGCTCGGCCCGCTGCTGCTGATCGCGCACGAGGCGCTCGTCCGGCGCCTGAGCCCGCCCGCGGCGCCCTTCGACAGCATCGACGAGCACGACATCCCGGTCATCATCGCCGGCTTCGGTCGCTTCGGTCAGATCGTGGCGCGCGTGCTGCGGGTCAAGGGGCGGCCGTTCACCGCTCTCGACAGCAGCCAGACCCACGTCGACTTCGTGCGCCGTTTCGGCAACAAGGTCTACTACGGCGACGCCTCGCGGCTCGACCTGCTGCGTGCCGCCGGCGCGCACAGCGCCCGGGTGCTGGTCCTGGCGATCGACGACGTCGATGCCTCGGTCCGTACCGCGGCGCTGGTGCGTGAGCAGTTCCCGCACCTGAAGATCTTCGCACGCGCGCGCAACCGCCAGCACGCCTTCGCTCTCTTCGACGCCGGCGTAACGCAAGTGATCCGCGAGACCTATGCCTCGAGCCTGGAGATGGCGCAAGCGGTGCTCGAGGCGCTCGGCGAGACGCCGGCGGCGGCGCGCGAGGCGGTGCGGCGCTTCCGGCTGCACGACCAGAAGACGCTCGAAGCGCAGTACCAGGTCAAGGAGGATGAGGAGAAGTTTCTCGCCACCTCGCGCGCGGCCGCGCAGCAGCTCGAGAAGCTGTTCGAAACGGATGCCCCCGGCGAAGCGGCTCCGCCCCGTGGATGAAGCGCGCAGCGTCCGCGATTTCTGGTTCGGGCAGCCGCCGCTGTCGGCGTCGGCACTGAACAGTCGTATCCGCTTCTGGTTCGGGGACCAGGCCACTGCCATGCGGCAGTGGCGCGATGAGCAGATCCGGATCCGCTTCGGCCGGCTGTTCGAGCGTGCGGTCAGCGGACAGCTGGCCGGCTGGGCCGATGGGCCGCGGCGGCGGCTGAGCCTCATCATTCTGCTCGATCAGTTCCCGCGCAACCTGTTCCGGGGCGCGGCGCGTGCCTTCGCTACCGATCCCCAAGCGCTCGGGCTCACGCTCTCGGGCATGCAGTCCGCGGCCGACGCAGCGCTCGATGTGGCGGAGCGGATCTTCTTCTACATGCCGCTGCAGCATGCCGAGAGCCGCGAGGTGCAGGACGAATCGGTCGCCGCCTACCGGCGGCTGCTGAGCGAGGCGCCCGCGGAGCTGCGCGGCCCCTTCACCGGGGTGCTGCGCTCGGCCGAGAATCACCGTGCGATCATCGAGCGCTTCGGCCGCTTTCCCTATCGCAACCGCGTGCTCGGGCGCGAGAGCACGAGCGTGGAGCTGAAGTGGCTGCGCGAGGGCGGCGAGAAGTTCGGTCAGTAGTCGGTCGCGAGTCGCTCGAGGTGGCGGATGCGGCTCTCGAGCCCGCGTTGCGCCTCGAGCAGCTCCACGGCGAGCGCTGCGCCGCTGATGTTGACGCCGAGATCGTGCATCAGGCGGCCGACGATGCGCAGGCGCGGCAGCGCGGTGGTCGGAACCTGCCACTCGCCCGGTACCGTCTCGCGCGACGTCACGACACCGAGCGCGGCGAGCTCCAGCACCGCCTCGAGGTCGAGACGGCAGAGCTGACAGACCTCGCTGGCGGCGATCCAGTCCCCCTCGCCGATCACCTGGGCTTCCAGCACCTGCGTCACACGTACCATGCCTCACCTCCCCTCGCCGGCGCGCGGATCGAAGCCGAGCCTGGTGCGCATCTCCTCGTAGAGCGCCTTTGCCTCGGCGGAGTTCGCCGGCGGCAGCACCACCTTCAGCTGCACATACTGGTCCCCGGGCGGCTGCCCCGGCAGCCCGCGCCCGCGCAGTCGCAGCTTCTGCCCGGACTGCGCTCCTGCCGGGATATGCATCTCGACCTCGCCTGCAAGCGTCGGCACCGTGACCGCAGCGCCGAGCGCGGCTTCCCAGGGCGCGACCGGAAAGGTCAGGGTCACGTGGCGGTTGTCGAGCGTGAAGCGCCGGTTGGGCAGGATGTGCGCCTCGAGGTACAGGTCCCCCGCTGGATGACCGCCCGCGCCGGGCTCTCCCTGTCCGGCCAGACGGATGAGCTGCCCCTCGGTGACGCCGGCGGGAATGGTGACGCGCACCGTGTGCGCGTGCAGCTCGACCGAGCCGTCGGGCTTGATCTCGGGGCGCTTCAGCTCGAGCGTGCGCGTCGTGCCACGAAAAGCCTCCTCGAGCTCGATGTCGACGCGCGCGTGGTGATCACGGCCGCCGCGCACAGCGCTTTCGGCGAACGGGGTGCCGCCACCGAACAGTGAGGAAAAGAAATCGCTGAAGTCTTCGCGGGCGAAGCCTGCCTCGGGACCTGCGGCGGCGCCGGTGCGCCCGCGTGCGCGGCGCGCTCTCCCTGCAGGACCCCCCGAGAACTCGAAGCCACTGCCCCAGTCCGGAGGTGGGCGGAACTGCTGTCCGGCCTTCCATTCGCTGCCGAGCTGGTCGTAGGCGGCGCGCTTCTCCGGATCCCTGAGGACCTCGTAAGCCTCCTGCATCTCCTTGAAGCGTGCCTCGGCATTCGGCTCCTTGCTGACGTCGGGGTGGAACTTGCGCGCCAGCCGCCGGTAGGCCGTCTTGATCTGATCTGCCGTGGCGCCGCGCTCGACGCCCAGAATCTGGTAATAGTCCCGGAATTCCATGATTGCGGATTCTAGCCTTTGCCCGCACCGCGCCGGTGCGGGCGCCTGTGGCGGCGCACCCGCGCGCCGGTGAAGGCCCTCACCCGCTGGGTGCTGGCCCAAAAAAAAGCGCCGCGAGGCGGGGGAAGTCGCGTCGCGGCGCGCAGGAGCGAACACGGGGAAGTTGTTCGCAACTGACTATAGCTGAGCAAGGCGTGTGCCAATACGAGAAATCCTGTTTAAACAAAGAGTTAGTTGATCACCCGGGTCGGGCAGGGGGTGACGTGAATTGTCACTTTGGGGCCAACGCGAGCACAGTCGGCCCTGTCGCAGAGCTCTGGGGATCTCGGGCGAGGTCTCAGCGCAGCGTGACCGGCACGCAGGCTTGATCCTTCTCCTTGAGTGAGTCGCAGATCGCGCGCGCCTGTGCCTCGCCGGCGGCGCTGGCCTGCAGCCGGTAGAGCTGCCCGGAGGCAGTGCTCGCCACCACGATGCGCGCAGAGAGGCCGCCGAGCTCGGTGCCAAAGCGGCCCTGCAGGCGCTGCCACTCCTGGTCGGCGCTGGCCTGGCTGCCGAAGGCACCGAGCTGCACGCCGTAGCCGCCGGCCGGCAGCGCGCCTATATCGAGGTGGTGATCGGTTGCTGCAGGCGCCGCCTGAGCGGGCTCCCCGGGGACGGCCGTGGGAGCGGCCGTCGGAGCGGTCCCCGCCGGCCTGACTGGAACGGCAATGCCGCTCGGCGTTGCGCCGGCAGCCGAACCCGGCGCCGCGGCGCCGGGCGGTGTGGCTGAGGGAGCGGTGGCCAGTCGCAGCGCACGAACGCCCCGCTTGGCCTCGATGGCTGCGGCCTCCGCGGGCGTCGGCGATGGTGTACGCGGGGCGGACCCCAGAGAGAATGCCTCGATGCGGATGCGGGCTTCCTCGGACCACCGGCCGGTCGGATGCTGGGCCAGGAATCCCCGGTAGGCCTCGATCGTCGCGGTACGGTCTGCGCGCTGCCAATCGCGCTGCTCGGCGATCTGGGCGATTCTGGCCCGGGCCTGCGGGACGAGCTCGCTGTCGGGGTGCTGCTCGACGAACCGCTGCCAGGCCTCACTCGTGTCCGCCCCTTCCGCCGCCCGCCAGTCCTGCTGCTCGCGGCTGCAGGAGGCGGCCAAGCACACCAGGACGGCCACCAGGGCGATTCGTCCTGCTTGGAATGTGACCATGGTCGGCACCCTGGCGGATCAACGTTCGTATTATGACCCTGGCGCATCCCAGGGAGCAGCGCATGATTGAAGCATTAAAACGCAGGCTGGTCGACCAGATCGGCGAGTCGCCCACGTTCGTCGCCGAGGGCTCCCAGCTGACCGGCGATGTGGAGACGCCCGGCCCGCTGGTCGTCTCCGGGACGGTCCGCGGCGACGGGCGCGTCGGCGGCGCGCTGCACATGGCGGTGACGGCGCGGTGGGAGGGTGAGATCCACGCGCGCGCCGCGGTGATCGCCGGAAAGGTCACCGGCAAGCTCGTGGTCGAGGACAAGCTGGAGGTCGGAATGAGTGCGGTCATCCACGCGGATGTAGTGGCCCGCAGCATTGCCGTCGCCAAGGGTGCCATCATCGACGGCGCAGTGATGGTTACCAGCGGGCAGCCGGTCATGCAGTTCGAGGAGAAGCGCGCCGCACGGACCGGGGCCGCGAGCGCCCCGCGCGCCGAGCCGGCCCGCGCCAGGCGCTGAAGATCCGCAGCGCGCGCCCGGGCCTCAGCTGCTGTGGCGCAGGTTCGCTTCCGCGGCAGAGCCGAGCGGCGGCTGCGCCTCGCCCACCCCCAGCAGCGCCATGATGCGCCGCTCGAGCCAGGTCGGACCGGTGAACCGCTCGAAGAATCCGCAGTGGCCGCCGCGACGCGTCACCGTGATGGACAGACCCGCGGGCCGCGCCAGCCCGGCGAGCGCGGCGGCGGGAATGATCGGATCATCGAGCGATATCAGGATGTTCGCCGGCGCCTCGAGCGGCGCGAGTCGCGGGCCGGTGACGGCGTACCCGTGCAGGTAGTCCTCGAGCGTCGGGAAGTCGGTGTAGCTGCGCACCAGCTCGGCCGTGATCAGCTTCAGATCCCGCAGCCGCGCGAGCTCACGAAAATCGTAGCTCTCGGGCCAGGCGGCCTGCTTCTTGCGTAAACTGCGCAGCCACTTGCGCACGAAGTAGGCCTCGTAGCCCGGCGGCCCGCGCTGCAGCGCCGCCAGCGTGCCGGGCGGATCGAGCACCGGCGACACCGCCACCACCCGCGCCAGGTCGAGCCCCGCCGCCCGCGCCTGCGCTGCCACGCGCAGCCAGAAATTGCCGCCGAGCGAGAAGCCGACCAGCTGCAGCGGCCTGCCGCGGAAGTGCCGCTGCAACGCGGCCACGGCGCCGACCACCTCGGCCAGCCGGCAGGAGTGGAACAACCCGCGGTTCAAGTGGTGCGTCTCGCCGTGATCGCGCAGATTGAGTCGCACGACCTCCACACGCCGCGCGAACAGCTGCTGTGCCAGCGACAGCACGTACAGCGAGTCCGCGCTTCCCTCCCAGCCGTGCAACAGCACGACGGGCGCCCCGGTGCTGTGCGCCGGGGTGGAGATGAAACACTGCAGCCGCACCCCGGCGCCGCAGTCGAGCAGCAGCTCGCGCGCTGCCGCAGTGAGCGGCGCCGACTGGCGCAGCACGCGGCCGCGACGCCACCCCGTGCTCGCCAGCATCGACTGCAGGTGGCGGTTGCGCAGCCAGAACGCCGGCGCGAAGTTATCGTCAGCGGTGCGCACGGGCGGAACGACGGCGCTCAATGCACGCGGATCTCTACCCGGTTGTTGGCGCCGGCGGCGCGATTCCACTCGCCCGCCGTGAGCTCCGCCGTCGGCGCCGGGTAGGACGCCACAGTATTGGCCGGATCGCCCACGGACATCTGCACCTCGAGTGCGCCGTGGCTGGAGCTGCGGATGTCGCCGATCAGGTTGGCGAGCGCCAGCGGCGTGCGCTGCGCGGCCGAGAGCGCCTCATCGGAAGGGTTGCCGACCACGTCGCACCTGGAGAACAGCGTCTCATCGGGCGCGAGGGAGTACCCGTCCTGCGCGTTGCCCACCAGGCAGAAGCGTCCCGCGAACGTGCGGATGTCGGCGACGCCCGCGATCTTCTGGCGGTTGAGCCGGTAGAGGAGCTGGCGGATGACCTCGAGGCGCGCGCCGCCGAGCGCATCGGCTCCGTAAGGCACCGGCAGGATCGTCGGCCGGGCATCGCCCGGATGCGCCGTCCCGGGCGCGCCGGCGACCGCCGGCGCCGGACTGACCGGTGCTCCGCGCTGCGGCAGTACGGCTGCGGGCAATGCCTGCTGCCCGCGCAGCTCGGTCAGCTGCACGCTGAGGGACTCGAGGAGTCGCTCGCTGCGCCACCACAGCGTCGTGCTGATGAGCGCAATGGCGAGCGCCGCGCCGGCGACCACCCACGGCCATGGCGCCGCGCGCGTTGCCGGCGGCGCCGGCAAGGGCGCGGCCGCCGGTGGCTGCGGCGGCAGCGACTCGAGCAGCAGCGCACGCACCTCTGCCGTGATGCGGTCGGTCTGCGTGTCGACGCCCGCGACCAACGCCCGACGCAGCTCGGCGAAGTGCTCGCGCAGCGTCGTCTCGGTGAGTGCCTTGGACGGCGCCGGCAGGCCCGGCTCGGGGACGCCCTCGACGTGCACGTTGAGCGCCGTGAAGCTCGCCGGCTCGTCGCTGCGGCGGTCGGGCACGAGGTGCAGCTGGTAGAGCACCTTGGAGACATCGGCCGGCTTGATCTGCTTCGGCAGCACGCCCACGGCACCGAGCGCGCGCGCCTGGCCGAGATACAACTCCCCTTCCTGCGAGGTGTACATCATGATGGGGATCGTAGCGGTGCGCGGATCGTTCTTGATCGCCTGCACCGCCTGCAGGCCGTCCATTCCCGGCATCAGGTGATCCATGAAGATGACGTCGGGGCAGTTGCTGGTCAGATAGTCGATAGCGGCTTCGGCACTCTCGGCGCTGTCGACGTCGATGTCGTACCTTTCCAGGACGCGCGCGAGAAACAGGCGCGCGGACTTGGAATCGTCCACGATCAACGCCCGTTTTGCACCCATGCGCCGCTCCACACACGCCGGTCCGGTACGCGCACGAAGTGTAGCCGAGAACCGCCGCTGTTCAACGCTGTCGCGGAGCGAAGACGACTGCGCCGCGGCACGGCGACGCGCGCCGCCGACGAGTTAACACATCACGCGCACCACGCGCGCCGCGCGCGGCGCAGCGCACAGCTCGCTGTAGATCTGTGCGAGCCGGCGGGCCATCGCGGCCGACGACCAGGTGCGGGCATAGGCGCGACCGCGCTCCGCGAGCTGCCGGCGCAGCTGCCCATCGCCGAGCACGCGCACCACGGCGGCGGCGAATGCCTGCCGCTCCTCCGGCACGACCAGCGCGCCGCTCGCGGGCACGAGGATCGAGCGCGTGCCGAGCTCGGCGGTCGATACCACCGGCGCGCCCTGCGCCATGGCCTCGAGCAGTACCAGACCCTGCGTTTCGGTGCGCGAGGCGAACACGAACACGTCCGCCGCGGCATAGCAGTCGAGCAGCGCGCCGTCGCGCTCCAGATAGCCGGCGAAGTGCACCTGGCGCTCGAGCCCGAGCGACCGCGCCTGTGCGCGCAGCGCTGCGCGCGCCGGTCCCTCGCCGGCGATCACCAGCACGGCGTCCGGCACGGACCTGAGCACCTCGGCAAACACCTCGAGCAGGAAGCCGATGTTCTTCTCGTGCGCCACGCGGCCGATGTAGGTGACGACGGGGCAATCGGGGTCGATGCCGGCGCGTGTGCGGAACGCGCCCCCATCACCGGGGCGGAAGCGGTCCGGCGCGAGCCCGGTAGGCAGGACGTGGATGGGCGTCGTCACGCCGTATCCGGTGAGCACGGCGCGCATGGGCTCCGAGGGGGCGATCAGCGCCTGCACCGCTGCACATTGGGAGCGCGTGAAGCTGCGGGCCAGCAGCCGGCTGAGGAAGCGCGGCAGCACCGGCACGTAGTGGTGCAGGTACTCCTCGAAGAAGGTGTGATAGGTCGCGATGCAGGGCACGCGGGCCCGGCGCGCGCAGCGCAACCCCGCGTAGTGCGCCACGAAAGGCGTGTGAATGTGGACCAGGTCGAACTCGCCGCCGGGCAGCTCATCGAGTGTACGCGTCAGGGCCCGCCACGCCATGCGCCGGTCTTCCGGGTCGCGCGGCACGCGCCGGGCCGCAACGCGCAGCACTCCGGACTCGTCCGGCAAATCGCCCGCGCCCTCGGCAGGGGGCGGTGCCAGCGCGTCGTAACGCGGCGCCACCAGCCTTGTGGCGACGCCGCAGTCCGCCAGGTCCTGCCGGAAGGTGCGGATCGATGTCGAGACGCCGTTGACGCGTGGGAAGTAGACGTCGGAAATGAACAGGACGCGCACGCGCTAACGCCACCGCCACCGGCGAGACTGCGACGCTGCGCAGCAGCGCGCGCCCGCGGACCGCGCCGTCTGGTAAGAGCCGCGCATCACTTCAGACCAGCTGCCCTCGGTTCAGCTGCAGGCCAGACCCAGCTGCGCCAGCGCGGCGCCGACCGCCGCTCCGGCAAGCACATCCGAAGGATAATGCAGCCCGAGCACCACGCGCGACCCGGCGATCAGCGCCGTGAGCGGCAGCAGCACCCAGGCAAGCCCGGGGAACAGCGCACACGCCTGCCAGGTGAAGGACACGGCATGGAGCGTGTGTCCGGAAGGGAAGCTGTAGCGGTCGAGGGGCGCCGCCGCGCGATTGATCGCCGTGTGGGTGATGAACGGCCGCTCGCGCACGAACAGCCGCTTGAGCAGCGCGTACAGCGCCACACCGAGCGCCCCGGTCAGGGCCATCACGATCGCCGGCCTCACGGCCGCCGCGCCGTACAGCAGCGGCAGCGCCAGGATCAGCAGGTACCAGACGCTGCCGTCGCCCAGCCGGCTCGCGACCTGGAAGATGCGGCGCGGCAGCGCCCGCGCGGCGCCGCGATTCAGCCTGCGGCACAGGCCGTATTCGGCCGCGTCGATGCGTGCGATCAGCGTCGACAACCCGGTCGCTTTCATGTGGCCTCAACCTCCGGTACGGCGGCCCATGAGTGGACGCAAACAGCCTGGCGCTGCAGCGCGTCAGTCCCATGACGAATATATGAAAGTTTGGTTTCTACAATGAGTTAGACACCATTTTGTGTGCTCTATCTCACATAATTGCCCGGCGCTGGTTAACCTCGACCGCGGGCCTCGGGACGCACTGCAGCCTGACTCACAGGCCGGGTGTAGAGGGCTCGTTCAGCGTGCCGCGAGCCGTGCCAGCGCCGCCGCGGCAAAGCGCGCCGCCGAGCCCGGCGCGTACGCCAGGAACAGCGACGGCTCGGCGAGCTCGAGCTCGAGCAGGCAAGGCGCCCCACGGGCGTCGCGAATCAGGTCGACGCGTGCGTAGAGCAGCGGCCCGAACGGCAGCGCCGCGAGCATCCGTTGCGCCACGTCGAGCTCATCGGCGCCGGGGACACGCACGCTGATCTCTTCGGGCGCAAACAGCGCATCGTGTGCGGGCGCTCCCGGCGGCAGCAGCGGCCCCTTGCGGATCGCGTGACTGAAGCGCCCGTCGATGAACATGAGCGCGGTCTCGCCATGGCGGTCCACGCCCTCGAAGTAGGGCTGCAGCATGACGCTGCGTCCGGCGGTCAGGAGGCCGCTGACGTGGCCGACGATCTCATCGGTGGCCGCCGCCACGTGCCGGCGGGTATCGCGCGCGCCGGCGCCTACGGCCGGCTTCACCACCAGCTCGGTTGAAGGGTGCTCGGCGAGAAACTGCTGCAGTATCCGGCGCGCGTCCTGACCCGGCTCGGCGAACATGGTGGTCACCACCGGCAGCCCGCGGTCGGCGAGGGCGAGCAGATAGTGCTTGTCGGCGCTCCAGCGCACCACCGCTGCGGGGTTGAGCAGCAGCGTGTTCGAGGAGGTGTGCTCCACCCAGGCGAGAAATTCCGTGAGTCGCTCGGTGTAATCCCACGCCGAGCGCAGCAGCGCCACATCGAAGCGCGTCCAGTCGACCTCCCGGTCGTCCCAGTCGGCGATCTCGGCGCGCGCCCCTGCGGCGGCGAACGCCGTAAGGAGCAGGGGCAGGTCCTCGTCCAGGCCCCGCGCGGCGCGCGCGCTCACCAGCGCGACGGCGGCCGTCAATCCCGGATCCCGGTGCCGAGGTTCATCAGCGCGACGGCCGCTGCGAACAGCAGCACGGCCGCCGCCGCCATGAGCGCGAAGGCACCGCCGACGTGGACGTCCGACACCCCGAGGAAGCCGTAGCGGAAGGCGTTGACCATGTAGAGGATGGGATTGGCGTAGGAAAGGCTGCGGGCCCAGTCCGGCAGCAGGTTGATCGAGTAGAACACGCCGCCGAAATAGGTGAGCGGCGTCAGCACGAAAGCCGGGATCCAGTTGACCTGGTCGAAGTTCTTGGCAAACAGCGCGTTGAGGAACCCGCCCAGCGCGAAGGTGAGCGAAGTCAGCAGCAGCGCCGTGAACACCACCAGCAGGTGGTGCACGTGCAGGTGCGTGAAGATCAGCGACACGGCAGTCACCGCGAGGCCGACCAGCACTCCGCGCACGATTCCGCCGGTGGCGTAGCCGGCGATGATCACCCAGTTCGGCAGCGGCGACACCAGCAGCTCCTCCACGTGCTTGCCGAACTTGGCGCCGAAGAAGGACGCCACCACGTTACCGTAGGAGTTGGTGATCACCGACATCATGATCAGCCCGGGCGCGATGTACTGCTTGTAGTCGAAGCCCCCCATGGTGCCGACACGCCGCCCGATGAGGCTGCCGAAGATCGCGAAGTACAGCACCGACGTCACCACCGACGGCACGATGGTCTGGCCCCAGATGCGGATGATGCGGCCGTACTCGCGGATGACGATGGTCTTGAAGCCGATCCAGCGCACCACGTTGAGCCGCAGCGGTGCCGCGCCGGGAAGCGCCACGGTGCTCATCGCGACGCCCGCGCGCGCAGCGGCGCTGCGGCCGGCGGCGCTGACGGCGAACCGGCCTCGAGCGCGCCTTCGCCGCCCTCGACCAGGCGCATGAAGATCTCCTCCAGGCGGTTCACCTTGTTGCGCATGCTGAGCACTTCGATACCGAGCGCGGACAGGCGCGCGAACATGTCGTTCAGGTTCTCCTCCTTGGAGACCTCCACCTCGAGGGTGTGGTCGTCGCTGAGCGTGACCTCGTAGCCCTCGAGCCGCGGGGCGGCGGCGAGCGAATCACGCAGGTTGAGCACGAACGTCTCGACGTGCAGCCGCCGCAGCAGGCTGCTCATGCGATCGCGCTCAACGATGAGCCCGCCGTTGATGATGGCGATGTTGCGGCACAGCGTCTCGGCCTCCTCCAGGTAATGCGTGGTGAGGATGATGGTGGTGCCGCGCGCATTGATCTCGCGCAGGAAGTCCCACATCGAGCGGCGGATCTCGATGTCGACGCCGGCGGTGGGCTCATCGAGAATCAGCAGGCGCGGCTCGTGCATCAGCGCGCGCGCGATCATCAGCCGGCGCTTCATGCCGCCCGACAGGCCGCGCGAGATGCCGGCGCGCTTGTCCCACAGCTGCAGCTGCTTCAGGTATTTCTCGGCACGCTGGCGCGCCACGGCGCGCGGGATACCGTAGAAGCCCGCCTGGTTGACGACGATCGTGAAGGGCGTCTCGAACATGTTGAAGTTGATTTCCTGCGGCACGACGCCGATGCAGGCCTTGGCCGCCTCGAGCTCGCGATCGATGTCGTGACCGAACACGCGCGCCTCACCCGCGGTCTTGTTGACCAGCGAGGTGATGATGCCGATGAGCGTGGTCTTGCCGGCGCCGTTGGGACCGAGCAGGGCGAAGAAGTCCCCGCGCTCGACCTCCAGGTCGACGCCCCTGAGCGCCTCGACGCCGTTGCGGTAGGTCTTGGTGAGCCCGCGCACCGAGAGTGCATTCATGGCCGCGAGGATCGGGGCTGGCGCGCGAGAGCGCAAGAGAGAGGCTCAGGCCGCGCACCAGCGCGGCCTCAAGTGGCAGCCCTGCCCTCGGGGCGGGATATTGACGCGCCGCTGCCTAGCGCAGCCGCTCGCGCTGCGCTTCCTGCCTGCGCGAGGCGGCCTTCACGCGTGTGCGCCACACTTCGTACGGGTCCCGACCCGACCGCGCGTACCCGCGTCGCTCCTGCTCATCGGTTGCAGTGAATTCCTCATTTCCCGCCGGCGTGACCGGGGGGCCTGCGGCAGGTCCTTCCGCACCTTTCCTGTTCATTCCCCGCGCTCCTGCTTGTTGTGCAGCCTTATTGAATTTGTCTGCCCGTCGCCCTTCCTTGGCGCGGCGTGGCGCATGAAGTCTAGGTCCTCCGGGGCCGAGAAGCTAACCCGGCCGCCTGCCGAAGTGGCTGATTATGTTAAGGTCGGCAAAACTCGAAGAAGCCCCGCCGCTCAGTCGGCGAAGTAGCGGGCCAGATACTCCTCGAACGTGCCCCGATCGGCCGCCTCGATCGCCTGCTGCGCCCCAAGGGACCCCTGCGCCTCTTGCGAGAACTCGCGCAGCCGCTCCTCGTTAGGCGCGTACAGGTCGAGGAAATAGGCCTTGTGCATCGCCGACATGCGCAGCGCGAGGTCGAAGAACGACTCTCCGGCCGTGAGCTCGGCCATCAGCCGCGCCGAGGGGGTGAGCGCCACGTCCTCGATCTTGGCCGCCTGTGTCGCCAGCGCCTGCGAGTAGGGACGGCCCGGGTCGGCGTGGTCGAGCAGGTCGCAGATGCCGGTCATCGAATGGAGCAGCTCGCGCGCCCACTCGCGCATTGGCGCACTCCGCCCGTCGCGCCACAGCGCGAGCCCCGGCTCGCGGCCGCGTCGCGCCACAGTGACATGGTTCTGATCGAGCAGCGCCTGCTCGGCCGCGGCGATCGGCGCGCTCTCCTTCATCAGGCAGAGCGCCAGGAAGGCCTCGAGGAAGCGCAGCTTGGCCTGATTCACGCCGACCGGGTCGAAGGCGCTCACATCGAGCGCGCGCACCTCCACGTACTCCACCCCGGCGCGGCGCAGCGCTTTGGTCGGCCGCTCGCCGGAGCGTGCCACGCGCTTGGGGCGGATGAAGCTGTAATACTCGTTCTCGATCTGCAGGATGTTGGCGTTGAGCTGGCGATACTCGCCGTTCACGCGCACGCCGAGAGCCTCGTAGGGCGGATGCGGCGTGCTGATCGCGCGGGTCAGGTCGCGTACATATTCGTCGAGGCTGTTCACCGAAACCGCGAGCCCCGCCTGGTTGCGGTTGCGGTAGCCGACGTCGCTCATGCGCAGGCTGGTGGCATAGGGCTGGTAGGCCGTACCCCCGCCCAGGTCGGAGAGTCCCGCCTGGCGGCCGCGCAGAAACGACTTGCACACCACCGGCGACACGCCGAACAGGTACAGCACCAGCCAGCCGTGGCGGCGGTAGTTGCGCAGCAGGTCGAAATAGCAGGCCGACACGAACCGCGCGTCGTGCTCCGTTGCGGCGCGCGCCGCGGCCCAGGCCTCCCAGAACGGCGGCGGAAACGAGTAGTTGAAGTGCACTCCGGAGATCGCCTGCATCATGCGTCCGTAGCGCAGGCCGAGCCCGTTGCGGTACACGGTCTTCATGCGCCCGACGTGCGAGCTGCCGTACTGGGCGAGCGGAATGTCCTCGTCATGCTCGATGGCGCACGGCATGCTGGTCGCCCACAGCAGCTCCTCACCCAGGTGGCGGTAGACGAACTGGTGCAGGTCGAGCAGATACTGCAGCAGCTCCCAGCTGTGCGTGAAAGCCGGCGTGACCAGCTCGATCAGTGCCTCGGAGTAGTCGGTGGTGATGTGCTCGTTGGTGAGCGCCGAGCCCAGCGCGCGCGGGTGCGGCGTGCGCGCCAGCCGCCCACCCGGCAACACGCGCAGCGACTCCTTCTCCACGCCCTTGCGGCCGCCCTGCAGGATCCGCGGCGCTCCGCTGTTGACGAGGCTGGCGAGGCGTCGCTCGAAGACGCGGTCGATGCCCGGTCTGTTCATCGGTGCGGCTCGCGGCGTTCGTTAGCAGGGTGGGTGCCGGCTCGCGAAGTGCGGCGGCTTCATTTCAGGCATCTTGCCGTCTCGCCCGTCGTTCGCGCAAATGCGCGCCCGTCATGCGATCAGGCGCAGGAGGCTGCATCCCGCGCACAGCGTCACGGCCGCGAGCGGCGGGGCGCGCACAACCTGCAGCAGCACCAGCGCCGCGGCGGCCACGGCCACGTCGGCGCCGCTGCGCACTGCGCCGACCCACACCGGGTCGTACAGTGCCGCCGCCAGAATGCCGACCACCGCGGCATTGATGCCCGTGATTGCAGCACCCGCCGCGCGCCGGCGCGCCAGGCGGCTCCACAGCGCCACCCCGGCCGCGGCGAGCAGCAATCCCGGAAGGAACAGGAAAACCACGGCGATGGCGGCGCCCGCCGCCGTCGCCGCGGGCACGGCGACCGCCCCGAAGTAGGCGGCCACCGCGAACAGCGGCCCGGGCACCGCCTGCGCGAGTCCGTAGCCGGTGAGAAAGTCGTCGTCCGAGAGCCAGCCGGGAGGCACCAGCGCCGCGCGCAGCAGCGGCAGCACCACGTGGCCGCCGCCGAACACCAGCGCGCCGGCGCGATAGAACACCTCCGCCAGTGCGAGGCCGCTGTGCGGCCAGCGCCACGACAGCAGCGGCAGGCCGAGCAGCAGCAGCGCGAAAACCGCCAGCGCCAGCCACGCCGATCGGCGCGGCCGGCTCGCCGCCGGCGGCGCCGCGGCGGGCGTTACCGGCCGACACAGCCCGATGCCGGCGATGCCGGCAGCTGCCAGCACCAAAAGCTGCGCGCGCGCGCTGCCGCTCAGCAGCAGCAGCGCCGCCGCGCTCAGCGCGATCAGCCGCGTGGTGGCGTCCGTGCACAGTCGCACCGCCATGGTCCACAGCGCCTGCGCGACCACGGCCACGGCGGCGAGCTTCAGCCCGTGGACCAGCGCGAGCGCGACCGGACCCTGCACGCGCGCCGCGAGCAGCGCCCCGGCATACAGCAGCAGTGCCGAAGGCAGCGTGAAGCCCAGCCACGCCGCCAGCGCGCCCGGCCATCCGGCCCGGTGCAGGCCGACGAGGAAGCCGACCTGGCTGCTGGTCGGACCGGGCAGGATCTGGCACAGCGCGACGAGGGTGGCGTAATGCTCCGGGGTGAGCCAGCGCCGCTGCCGGACGTAGGCGCGCTCGAAGTAACCGAGGTGCGCGATGGGCCCGCCGAAGGAGGTGAGGCCGAGCTGCAGCGCGGTGCACAGCACCCCGAGCGTGCGCCCGCAGCCCCCCTCACGCGGTTGGTTCAGTGGGCACTCCTGCAACGTGCGGACCGCGCTCACCGCTACGGCAGCGCGAACAGCTCCCCGCGCCACGGTGTGTCGCGGCGGTAGGCGCTCTGCCGGTCGCTCATCGCGCGCGTGTTCCACCCGAGACTCTGCGCCTTGGTGAGCGCGAGGTCCTGCTGCGCCACCGCCTTGCGGAAATCCGCGTTGGCCGCGTAGGCAGCGGCCACCGCCTCGAACATCTGCGGATCGGATTGAATGTCACCCGCGGCGAGCTTCACGGCGAGCGCGAGCGCACCGACCGGATCGCGGATCGCCTCGAGCGGTGAGGCGGCCAGCAGCGCCACCAGGTGCTTGCGCACGTAGTAGCTGTCGGAACCGGCCGCCCGGGCGAACAGCGCCCGCGCCTGCGCGATCTGTTCGGCCGAGGGTGTGCCGGCCAGCAGATCGCCGGCCAGCAGGAGCTGCGCGGCGGCGCTGCCGCCTGCGGCGGCGTGGCGCAGCCACACGGCACCGTCGGCGCGCGGGTGACAGGCCGCGGTGGCGCGCAGCTGGCTGCCGACCCAGTACTGTGCCTGCACGTCGCCGTCACGTGCCGCTCCGAGCAGCAGCTCCCCGGCTCGGGCGGAGGAGAGGCTGAGCGACGGATCGAGCGTGGCCATGAGCCCCACCTCATAGCGCGCGGCCGGCGCGCCGCTGTCCGCCGCCGTGCGCGCCGCCTTGATGGCCGGTGCGTCCGCCAGTGTGGCGCCGGCGAGCTCGAACACCGTCTTGGCCTGCTGGCGCGCCTCCAGCGGCCGGCCGCCGCGGTGCGCCGGCATGAACCGCGAATTGAGCCACGCCTCGACCGCCGCGGCGGCGAAGCCGTCCTGCGGCAGCGACAGCAGGATCTCCGGATCGCGTGCGTACCCGTCGGCTCCGATGGTGAGCGCCGTGATCACGATGGCCGCCTCGTGGTGCAGCGCGCCCTGGCGGGGGTACTCCGGCGTCGGCGCCGACACCACGGCCGGCGGAGTGCGGTCGGCGCAGGTGAAGTCCGGATTGATCACGCCCTCGGCGCGCAGCGCATCGGGACCGTAGCGTGCGACGATGGCGGCGGCGGCGCGCGACTCGTCCGCGGTGAGCCGCGCCGTGAGTCCCGGCAGCCTGTTGCCCACGAGCTGCCGGCAGCCGTTGGCGTCGGCCGACTGCAGCCAGCCCACGGCGCCCGCGAGGTCCTTCGGACCGCCCTGCCCCTGCAGCGCCATCGCGCCGAGATTGAACTGCGAGGAGCAGTCCCCGAGCTCGGCGAGGGACAGGAATCCGGCGCGGGCGACGTCATAATGCCCGGCGTTGTATTGCGCCAGCGCCGCCTGAAAATCGGCGTGTGCGGCTGCCCCGCTCAGCAGCGCCGCCAGGGCGAACGCGGTGCGCGTTCTCCGACTCACGACCGGTCCCGCGCGCTCAGCGTTCCACGATGGCCGTGACCCCCATGCCGCCGGCGGTGCACACGGAGATCAGGCCGCGCTTGGCACCGGCGTCGCCGGCCAGGATCTTGGCCAGTGTGCCGAGGATACGCGTGCCGGTCGCGGCGAACGGGTGTCCGAGCGCGACGCTGCCGCCTTTGACGTTGAGCCGCGCGCGGTCGATGCTGCCGAGCGGTCCCGGCAACCCCAAGACGCTGCGGCAGTAATCGGGCGACTCCCAGGCCCTGAGCGTGCACAGCACCTGCGCGGCGAACGCCTCGTGGATCTCGTAGTAGTCGAAATCCTGCAGTGTCAGGCCGGCGTCGCGCAGCATCGCGGGCACTGCGTAGGTGGGCGCCATCAGCAGTCCCTCCTTGGCGCCGGCGAAGTCGAGCGCCCAGACCTTGCCGTAGCGCAGGTAGGCGAGCACCGGGAGCCTGCGCTGCGCCGCCCACTCGGGGGTAGCGAGCAGCACGGCGCTCGCGCCATCGGTGAGCGGCGTGCTGTTGCCGGCGGTCAGCGTGCCGTCGGCTGCGAAGCTCGGGCGCAGCTTGGCGAGCTTCTCGGGGGTGGTGTCGGCGCGCACATTGTTGTCGGTCTTGAGTCCGCGATACTCGATCACCAGGTCGTCGTAGAATCCGGCGCGCCACGCGTTGGCCGCCTTCCGGTGGCTGTCGTAGGCGAGCTGATCCTGCTCGGCACGCATGACCTGCCACTGTGTCGCCATGCTCTCGGTGCTCTGCCCCATCGACAGTCCGGTGCGCGGCTCGACCACCGCCGGCAGCACCGGCTTGAAGTGTCGCGGCCGAAGGCCCAGCCACGGCGACAGCCGCTGCCAGGCGGTGCGCCCGCGATAGCTCGCCAGCAGCAGCTGCTGGTAGGCGCGCGGATAGACGATGGGTGCATCGCTGATCGAGTCGGTGCCGCCGGCGATACCGGCCTCGATCTGACCGAGCGCGATCTTGTTGCCGATATCTATCGCGGCCTCGAGGCTGGTGCCGCAGGCGCGCTGCATGTCCAGCCCCGGCGTGTGCGCATCGAGACCGCTCGACAATACGCACTCGCGCACCAGGTTGTAGTCGCGGGAGTGCTTGATGACCGCGCCGGCCGCCACGTCACCGAGCCGCTCGCCCTGCAGCGCGAAGCGCTCCACCAGGCCGCGCAACGTGGCCGTGAGCATGTCCTGGTTGCTGGCGGTGGCGTAAGCAGAATAGGAGCGCGCGAACGGAATGCGCACGCCACCGACGATAGCCACCCGTCTGGCAACCGATCCGACCAGCATGAATCCCTCCCGAGGCGCGGCGGGTTAGAATGCCATCCCATGGGCCAATACACCACCCTCATGGCGCGTGACGGCCACGAGTTTCAGGCCTGGCTGGCCGCTGCGCCGCGGCGCGCGCGCGGCGCAGTGCTGGTGATCCAGGAGATCTTCGGCATCAACAGTCATATCCGCACAGTGACTGATCAATTTGCCGCCGAAGGCTACACCGCCATCGCGCCTTCGCTGTTCGATCGCGTGCGCCGCGGCATCGAGCTCGGCTACACCGCTGTGGACATGCAGGAGGGCAGAGGCTACGTGAAGCAGCTGGTCCCGGAGGCGATCCAGCGCGACCTGGCCGCGGCGCTGGCGGTGGTGAAGCACTGCGGACGTGCCGGCGCGGTGGGCTACTGCTGGGGCGGGTCGCTGTCGTACCTCATGGCGTGCCGGCTGCCGCTCGCCTGCGCGGTGGTCTACTACGGCAAGGTAACCGATCATCTCGACGAGCGGCCGCTCTGCCCCGTCATGTATCACTTCGGCAGCGCCGACCGGAGTATCCCGCTCGCCGATGTCGAGCGCCTCCGCGCGGCACAGCCGCAGTCGCCCGTGTACGTCTACACCGGGGCCGGCCACGGCTTCAACTGCGAGCAGCGCCAGAGCTACGACGCCGCCGCCGCCGCGCTCGCCCGCACGCGCACACTCGAGTTCTTCGCCCGCTATATTGCCGGCGGTGCCTCCGGCAGTGACACCACCGGAGCGTCCCCCTCATGAAACTGCGCGATCCCGATCTGCTGCGCAGTCGCGCTCTCATCGGCGGCCAGTGGCTGGACGCTGCCAGCGGTGCGACCTGCGCGGTCGTGAACCCCGCCACGCGCGAGACCATCGGCACGGTGCCGGACATGGGCGTAGCCGAGACGCGCCGTGCCATCGAGGCTGCCTCGCAGGCCTTCCCGGCGTGGGCGGCGCTCACCGCCAAGGCGCGCGCCGCGATCCTGCGCCGCTGGTACGAGCTGCTGATGGCGAACCAGGAGGATCTCGCCACCCTGATGACAGCCGAGCAGGGCAAGCCGCTCGCAGAAGCCAAGGGCGAGATCGGCTACGGCGCCTCATTCATCGAATGGTTCGCCGAGGAAGGCAAGCGCCTCTATGGCGATGTGATCCCGCAGCACCAGGCCGACCGGCGCCTGCTGGTGCTGCGCCAGCCGGTGGGCGTGGTCGCCGCGATCACGCCGTGGAACTTTCCGCTCGCCATGATCACGCGCAAGGCGGCGCCGGCGCTGGCGGCCGGCTGCACCTTCGTGTGCAAGCCCGCCAGCCAGACGCCCTACTCGGCGCTGGCCGCCGCGGCGCTCGCGGTGCGTGCCGGCGTCCCGGCCGGCGTGCTCAACGTCGTCACCGGAGCGGCCGCGGCGGCGATCGGCGGCGAGCTCACCGCCAACCCCCTGGTGCGCAAGGTCACCTTCACCGGCTCGACCTCGGTGGGGAAGAAGCTCATGGCGCAGTGCGCCGGTACGGTGAAGAAGATCACCATGGAGCTCGGCGGCAATGCGCCGTTCATCGTGTTCGACGACGCCGATCTCGATGCCGCGGTCCTCGGAGCCATCGCCAGCAAGTACCGCAACACCGGTCAGACCTGCGTCTGCGCCAACCGCCTGCTGGTGCACGCCCCGGTTTACGAGGCGTTCACGCGCAAGCTGGTCGACGCAGTTTCGCAGCTGCGCGTCGGTGACGGGCTCAAGGGACCGACCGACCAGGGACCGCTCATCGACACCAACGCGCTCGCCAAGGTCGAGCAGCACCTCGCGGACGCCACCGCCAAGGGCGCGCGCATCGCTCTCGGCGGCAAGCGCCATGCGCTCGGCGGAACCTTCTTCGAGCCGACCGTGGTCACCGAGGTCACGCCGGCGATGCTGATCGCGCGCGAGGAGACCTTCGGCCCGATCGCGCCGCTGTTTCGCTTCGAAACCGAGCTGGACGCCATCCGCATGGCCAATGACACCGAGTTCGGGCTGGCGGCGTATTTCTACACGCGCGACCTGGCACGCTCCTGGCGCGTGGCCGAGGCGCTCGAGTACGGCATGGTGGGTCTCAACACCGGCATCATCTCGACGGAAGTCGCGCCGTTCGGCGGCGTCAAGGAATCCGGCATCGGCCGCGAAGGCTCGAGGTACGGCATCCTCGATTACACGGAGATCAAGTTCGTGTGTGTCGGGGGGCTGGGTTGAGCACCGAGCGCATCGGCATCCTGCTGATCAACTCCGGCACGCCGCTCGCGGCGCAGCCGGCGGCAGTGCGCGCCTTCCTCAAGCGCTTCCTCGCCGACCCGCGCGTGGTGGAGCTGCCGCGGGTGCTGTGGCTGCCGCTGCTGTACGGCGTGATTCTCCCCTGGCGCCCGCAGCGCGTGGCGCGCAAATACCGCCACATCTGGTCGACGGCCGGATCGCCGCTGCGTGATCTCACCGGGCGGCTGCGCGCCGAGCTCGCTGGCGCGCTCGCGCAGCGCATGCTCGCGCCGCTGTCGGTCGAGGTCGGCATGCTCTACAGCGACCCTGCCGTTCCCGCGGCGCTGCGCCGCCTGCGCGACGGCGGTGCGCAACGCCTGCTGGTGCTGCCGCTGTTCCCGCAGTACTGCGGTGCCACCACGGGAGCCGCCTGGGACCAGGTCAGCGCGGAGCTGCGCCGCTGGCGCGCGGTGCCCGAGGTGCAGTTCGTCGCCGACTATCACGATCACCCCGGCTACATCGAAGCTCTGCGTGCCAGCGTAAGCGACCACTGGCAGACCCGGGGGCGCACCTCGCATCTGCTGATCTCGTTTCACGGTATTCCGGAGCGCTACCGCCGGCAGGGCGACCCGTATTTCGACCGCTGTCAGACCACGGCGCGGCTGCTCGCCGACGAGCTGCTGCTGCGCGAGGGCGAGTGGAGCGTCGGCTTCCAGTCGCGCTTCGGCCCGGCGCACTGGCTCAGGCCCTATACCCGCACGGTGCTCGGCGACATGCCGGCGCGCGGCGTGCGCGAGGTGACCGTGGTGTGTCCCGGCTTCGCGGTGGACTGCCTCGAGACACTCGAGGAGATCGACCTCGAGAACCGCCAGGTGTTCATGCGCGCCGGCGGCCAGCGCTTCGAGTACGTCCCCGCGCTCAACGCCTCGGCCGGCCACGCCCTGTGCCTCGCGGAGCTGAGCGCGCAGCGTTGTCAGGGGTGGACGGACGGCCTGCGCGAGCGCCTGTCGTCCACGGCGCGCGGCGCCTCCGCCTGATGACGCTCGCGCCGCTGCCGCTGCTGGGCACCTTTCACGAGATCAGCATCGTGGTGCCGGACGTGCGCGCCGCGGTCGAGTTCTACGAGCGCCTCGGCTTCACCCAGGCCACCACCACGGATGCCTTCGCGCATCCCTACGGCGTGCTCACCGACGGGCGGCTGTTCATCGGCGTGCATCAGCGCACCGGCCCTTCCCCCATCCTCACCTTCGT
>DASPPI010000119.1:0-39168 GCA_035625615.1 Steroidobacteraceae bacterium
TGGAAACGCTGACTTGCGCCGGCGGCCGGCATGACGAGCCAGTAATGCATCGGCCTGCGCGGTCAGCGGGCCGCGGCGGTGCGCGTCGCTGCGCGCGTGCCATCGACCGGCCGCGGCGGCACCACCTGATAGAAGGTCTCGTTGCGGGCAATCATTCCCAGGTCGCTGCGCGCGCGCTCTTCCAGGGCATCCATCCCGGTCTTCAGGTCGCGCACCTCGGCGGCGAGCTGTCGGTTACGTTCGCTCAGCTGCTCGTTGTCCGCGCGCTGCGCCGCTACTGCCTGACGCAGGCGCGCGACCTCGCGCACACCGTCCGCGGAGAGCCACACCCGGTACTGCAGCAGGACTACGGCGACGATGAGCGCGGCAGCGAGCCACTTCATGGGCCCGAGAGCGTAGCAGACCGTGCTGCGGGCGCGAAGGGATCAGTCGAGGTCGGCGAGCCCGCCAGCGCCGCCCCGACACGCCGCGCGGCGGCGAGCCGCTCCGACCACCTGCGCTCGAACTGCCGGCGCACCGTGGCGACGACCTGTGGCGGTGCCTGCTCGGGGCGGCCCGAGTCGAAGGGCGGCGCGGGCGCGTACTCCATGCCGAGCTGCACCGCCTGGGCGAGCTCCTCGCCGGCGATCTCCGCCATGACGGTGAGCGCCATGTCGATGCCGGCCGTGACGCCGCCGCCGGTGAACACGTTACCGTCGCGCACCACGCGGGCCGGGTCGGGAATCGCGCCGAAGTTCGCCAGCAGCTCGCGAAATGCCCAGTGACAGGCGGCGCGCTTGCCCCTGAGCAGACCGGCGGCACCGAGCAGCAGTGAGCCGGTGCATACCGAGGTGACGTAGCGCGCGCCCCCGGCAAGGCGGCGCAGTCCCTCGAGATACCCGGCGTCCTCCATGGCGGCAGTGCAGCCGTAACCGCCGGGGACACACAGCAGCGCGCACGCGGAGATTTCGCCGATCGCGCGCACGCCGGCGAAGGTAACGCCGCTGTCGGCGGTGAGCTCCCCGGCCTGCGTGGCCGCCAGCACGATGCGCGCCTGCGGCAGCTGCGCGAATACCTCCAGCGGACCGGTGAAGTCGAGCTGGGTGAGACGCGGGTAGAGCGCGAATACGACGCTGAAGTCGGCTGACATCGGGCGGCTCCTGGCGGCCTGCCACCGGCGGGGGCTGTCGCGAGCGATCATGTCCCGGTTATCCTGTGGCTGAAATGACTTTTTCCCCTCTTTTTCAGCCACCGCGGACCCGGCCTGCGGGCGCCGCCGGGCCAGGCGCATGCCCCGCCGCGTCGCCTTCCTGATCTTCCCGCGCTTTCAGCTGCTGGATGCAGCCGGCCCGATCGCGGCGTTCGAGATCGCCGGCCGCATCGCACCGCAGGCCTACGAGCTGCGCGTCATCGCGGCGCTGGCCGGGCCGGTCGCAAGCTCCGCCGGAGCGACGCTCGCGGCGCGCCCCTTCGGCCGCGCCGCCGGTATCGACACGCTGATCGTCGCCGGCGGCGAGGGTACCCGCCCGGCGCTCACCTGCCCGCGCACCCTGCGCTTCATCCGCAGCTGCGGCCGGCAGGTGCGCCGGGTCGCCAGCGTATGCTCGGGCTCCTTCCTGCTCGCCGCCGCCGGACTGCTCGACGGATGCACGGCGACCACCCACTGGAGCTGCACGGAGGAGTTCCGGCGGCGCTTTCCGCGTGTGCACCTCGACCCGGACCGGATCTTCACGCACGCGGGACGCATCTGGACCTCGGCCGGCATCACCGCCGGCATCGATCTGGCACTCGCGCTGATCGGCGAGGACCTCGGCGAGAGGGTCGCGCGGCGCACGGCACAGCATCTGGTGGTCTACCACCGCCGTCCCGGCGGCCAGTCGCAGTTCTCCGCGCTGCTCGAGCTGGAGAACCTCCAGGGACGCTTCGCGCCGCTGCTGGAGTTCATGCGCACGCACCTCGCGAGCGAGCTGACCGTGGAGCGCCTCGCGACCCGCGCCTGCATGAGCCCGCGCAACTTCGCGCGCGCCTTTCGCGAGGAGACCGGCGTCACGCCGGCCAAGGCGGTCGAGCGGCTGCGGGCCGAGGTCGCCCGCGCGCTGCTCGAGAGCGGCGTGCACTCCGTCGAGGAGGTCGCGCGGGCGAGCGGCTTCAATGACCCGGAGCGCATGCGGCGCGCGTTTCTGCGGCTGTTTGGAGCCTCGCCGTCGAGGCTCAGCCGGGCACGACGCGCCGGCCGCGTACAGCGCGCCGCCGGCGCTCCTCAGATGCTGACCGGAAACGCCGCGCGACCCGCGTAGCGCACGCTGCCGAGTTCGGCCTCGATGCGCAGCAGCTGGTTGTACTTGGCGATGCGATCGGAGCGCGACAGCGAGCCGGTCTTGATCTGGCTGGCGGCGGTCGCGACCGCGAGGTCGGCGATGGTGCTGTCCTCGGTCTCCCCGGAGCGGTGCGACACGACCGAGGCGTAGTGCGCCTGGTCGGCGAGAGCGATGCAGGCGAGCGTCTCGGTGAGGGTGCCGATCTGGTTCGGCTTGATGAGAATGGCGTTGGCGATGTGCCGCTCGATCGCCTGCTGCAGGATCCTGGTGTTGGTCACGAACACGTCATCGCCCACGAGCTGGATCTTTCCGCCCAGCGCGCGGCTGAGCTCGGCCCAGCCGTCCCAGTCGGCCTCGCTCATGCCGTCCTCGATGCTGACGATCGGATAGCGCGTCGCCAGGTCGGCCAGATAGGCGGTGAACTCCGCGGCGCTGAAGCTGCGCTGCTCGGAGTCGAGCTGGTAGCGCCCCTCGCGGAAGAACTCCGAGCTCGCCACGTCGAGCCCGAGGCACATGTCCCTGCCGGGGGCGTAGCCGGCCTGCTCGATCGCCTCCAGGATGATGCGCAGCGCCGCCTCGTTCGAGTCGAGGTCCGGTGCGAAGCCGCCCTCGTCGCCGACCGCGGTCGACAATCCCCGCGCGGCGAGCAGTCTCTGCAGGCTGTGGAACACCTCGGCGCCATAGCGCAGCGCCTCGTGAAAATTCGGCGCGCCCACCGGCAGGATCAGGAACTCCTGGATATCGAGGCTGTTGTTGGCATGCACCCCGCCGTTGACGATGTTCATCATCGGCACCGGCATCACCGGCTCGCGCGCGACGCCTTGGAGCTGGGCGAGGTAGCGGTACAGCGGCAGGCGCGCATCCTGCGCCGCCGCGCGTGCGCTGGCCAGCGATACACCGAGGATGGCGTTGGCGCCGAGCCGACCCTTGTTGTCGGTGCCGTCGAGCTCGATCATCCTGCGATCGATGGCCGCCTGCTCGCACGGATCGGCACCCACCAGCGCGCCCTTGAGCACGGTGTTGACGTGCGCGACCGCCTGCAGCACACCCTTGCCGCCGTAGCGTGCCTGGTCGCCATCGCGCAGCTCCACCGCCTCGCGCGTGCCGGTAGAGGCGCCCGAGGGCACCGCCGCGCGCCCGAGCACGCCCGAGTCGAGCAGCACGTCCACCTCGACGGTGGGGTTGCCGCGCGAGTCGAGAATCTCGCGTGCGCGAATGTCGATGATACGGCTCATGTCGGTGGCTCTCCCGGCAGCAGTGATTCTTCGAACGGCACGCGCTTCACCGCGCGATCGAGCTCGACGAGCGTCGTCAGCAGCGGCTCCATGCGGGCGAGCGGCCAGGCGTTCGGGCCATCCGACAGCGCCTGCTCCGGATGCGGATGCGTCTCCATGAACAGGCCGGCGACGCCGGCTGCCACGGCCGCGCGCGCCAGCACCGGAATGAACTCGCGCTGGCCACCGGAGGCCGACCCCTGCCCGCCGGGCAGCTGCACCGAGTGCGTGGCATCGAACACCACCGGGCACCCCGTGCCGCGCAGGATCGCCAGCGAGCGCATGTCGGACACCAGATTGTTGTAGCCAAACGAGAACCCGCGCTCGCACACGAGAATCCGCTGGTTGCCGGTGGAGCGCGCCTTATCGACCACGTTCTGCATCTCCCAGGGCGAGAGGAACTGGCCCTTCTTGATGTTGACCGGCTTGCCCTGGGCGGCGGTGTTGATGATGAAGTTGGTCTGACGGCACAGGAACGCCGGCGTCTGCAGCACGTCGACCACGGCGGCGACCTCCGCGAGCGGCGTGTCCTCGTGCACATCGGTGAGGACCGGCACGGCGACCGCGCGGCGCACGTCCTCGAGAACCTTCAGGCCCGCATCGATCCCGGGACCGCGGAAGCTCGCGCGCGAGGAGCGGTTCGCCTTGTCGTAGGACGCCTTGAAAATGTAGGGGATGCCGAGGCGGCCGGTGAGCTCCTTCAGCCGGCCGGCGATCTCCTGGGTGAGCGCCGGGCTCTCGATCACACAGGGACCTGCGATCAGGAACAGCGGCCGTCGGGCACCGACCTCGAATCCGGTGAGCTGCATGCGTTCGGTCCGTCGTGGCGCGGCCGGGCGGCGTGCGCTGCGCTTCAGGCGCCCGCCGCCTGCGGCAGCTGGGAGGCGCGCTGGGCGCGCGCCGCGCGTACGAAGCCGCTGAACAGCGGGTGCCCGTCGCGCGGCGTCGAGGTGAATTCCGGGTGGAACTGGGTCGCCACGAACCACGGGTGATTGGGCAGCTCGATTACCTCCACCAGCCCATCGCGCGAGAACCCCGAGAAGCGCAGGCCGGCCTGGCGGTAGCGATCGAGATAGTGGTTGTTGAACTCGTAGCGGTGGCGGTGCCGCTCCATGATGACGTCGCGCCCGTAGATCTCGCGCACCCGCGTGCCCGCGCCGAGCAGCACCTCCTGCGCCCCGAGGCGCATCGTGCCGCCCTTGGCGGAGCTCTCATCGCGCGTCTGCGCGCCGTGCACCTGATCCTGCCACTCGGAGATGAGCGCAATGACCGGATGCGGAGTGGCGCGATTGAATTCGGTGCTGTTGGCGTCGGTGAGTCCGAGCACGTGGCGGCCGTATTCCACGATAGCGACCTGCATCCCCAGGCAGATCCCCAGGTACGGCACGGCGCGCTCGCGCGCATAGCGCACGGCCTGAATCTTGCCCTCGATGCCGCGCTCGCCGAAGCCGCCCGGCACCAGCACCGCGTCCACTTCCTTGAGCACGTGCGTGCCGTGCTGCTCGATGTCGGTGGACTCGATGTAACGGATGTTGACGCGGGTGCGGCACTTCAGCCCCCCGTGCATCAGCGCCTCGTGCAGCGACAGGTAGGAATCGCGGATCTGTACGTACTTGCCGACCATGGCGATGTCGACCTGCCCCTCGGGATTCGCCTTGCCGCTCACCACGTGGCGCCACTCGCCGAGGTCGGTGGACGGAACCTCCAGCCGGAGCTTGTCGACGACGATGTCGTCGAGCCCCTGCTCGTGCAGCAGAATCGGAATACGATAGATGTCGTCGGAGTCGACTGCCGAGATGACCGCGCGTTCCTCGACGTTGGTGAACAGCGCGATCTTGCGGCGCTGCTCCTCGGGCAGCGGGTGCTTGCAGCGGCACAGCAGCACGTCGGGCTGGATACCGATGCCGCGCAGCTCCTTCACCGAGTGCTGCGTCGGCTTGGTCTTGATCTCGCCCGAGCCGCCCACGATCGGCACCAGCGTCAGGTGCATGTAGACGCAGTTGCTGCGGCCGAGCTCGACGCCGAGCTGGCGGATGGCTTCCAGGAACGGCAGCGACTCGATGTCGCCCACCGTGCCGCCGATCTCCACCATGCAGACGTCCGCCCCGTCCGCCCCGAGCTTGATGCTGCGCTTGATCTCGTCGGTGATGTGCGGAATGACCTGCACGGTCGCGCCCAGGTAATCCCCGCGGCGCTCCTTGGCGATCACCCGCTCGTAGATGCGGCCGGTGGTGAAGTTGCTGTTGCGCCCGGTCGTGGTGCGCACGAAGCGCTCGTAATGCCCGAGATCCAGATCGGTCTCGGTGCCGTCCTGGGTGACGAACACCTCACCGTGCTGAAACGGGCTCATGGTGCCCGGATCGACGTTGATGTACGGGTCGAGCTTGACCATCGCGACCTTCAGTCCCCGGGCCTCGAGGATCGCGCCGAGCGAGGCCGCGGCGATGCCCTTGCCCAACGAGGACACGACGCCGCCGGTGACGAATACAAAACGCGTCATATGTAAGGTCAGGGAGTTTTCCCGTCGAATGAAGGCGCCGCCGGGAAAAATGCCCGGAGCGACGACGGGAAAACAGCGTAGCACATCTGGCCGGCCGCGGTGCGCTCCCGTGCGGTGGGCCTCAGCCCGGCGCAGTCCACAGGAGCCGGCCGCGCTGCGCGCGCGGGCCGTCCGCCTGCACGGACTCATCGAGCCACAGGTCGGCGGCGGCGATCAGCCGCTCGCCGTCATAGATCAGCGGCATGCGTGCACGCTGTGCGACCGGGACGCGGGCTTCCTGCAGCAGGTTCTTGAGCGTACGGCGGGGTCCGCCGCGCACCGGTCGCAGCCGCTCACCGCCGCGGCGTGCGCGCAGCGCCAGGGCCGGCGCAAGCTTCTCGAGGTCGAGCGGGCCGCGGGCATCGCGCTTGATCGCCAGTGTGCCGAAGGCGCCCGGCAGCACGCAGCGGCGATTGTCGCGCCAGTGCCACGTCACCTCCCCGAGCGCCACGGCCGCCGGCGCAGCCCGAGCGGCGGCGCGGCGCCGGGTGAGCGCACGCGGCGCGTGCCCGCCGGCCGCTCCGGAAACCGCGCGCAGTGCCAGCAGGTCCCCGTGGCGCTGCACCCGTGCGCCCCGCCAGGCAACATGCGGCTGCGCGTCCGCGCGGGCGGCGAGCAGCGCGGTAGCGATCTGCTCGAGGCGGCTGGTGGGTGGCGCGAGCAGTCCGGCGGCCGTGATCCAGAACCGCAGCGCGTTGCGGCGCCGCTCGGGCGGCAGCCGGCGCAGCACCTTCGCCGACAGCATCGCGCCCCAGCTGGCGCGCGCCGCGTCGGTTGCGCCGAGCATGTCGAGCAGCCGCTGGGCCTCGGCGGCGTGCCGTGCCGTGCGCGCCACGGTGCTCCCGGCAGCGGGCCAGCGCGCGCGCACCACCGGCAGCACCCGTGCGCGCAGGTAGTTGCGATCGAGGTGCAGCTGCGCGTTGCTCGCGTCCTCGATCCAGGTGAGCCCCCGGGCGCTCACCCAACCGAGGAGTGCGGCGCGCGGCAGCAGCAGCAGCGGACGCACCAGCACACCGCGGCCGAGGGGGGCGAGCGCCGGCATGGCGGCGAGTCCGGCCACCCCCGCGCCGCGCAGCAGCTGCAGCAGCACGGTCTCGAGCTGGTCGTCCTGGTGGTGTGCCGTGAGCAGCGCTTCCCCGGGTGCCAGGGCCGCAGCGAGCAGCCGGTAACGCTCGGCGCGGGCCTGGGCCTCGAGCGACTCGCCGCGGCGGCGCGGGATGCGCGCCGTGCGCACCCTCAGCGGCACGCCGAGCGCACGCGCCACGCGCCGGCAGTGTGCGCTCCAGCGCCCCGAGTGCGGATGCAAGCCGTGATCGACGTGCAGCGCCCGCAGCCGCAGCGGCGGGCGCGCCAGCTCACTCAGCGCCGCGAGCAGCGCGCTGGAATCCGCCCCGCCGCTGAAAGCGACGCATAGGGCGACCTCGGGAAAGCGCGGCAACAGCTGCGTCAGATGCTGCTGCAGCCAGCGCGGGCCGAAGCTCGCCGGAGCGCCGCGCGGCGCGCGTGGCACGCGCGCCTCAGGCCGCGTTTTCGGCGAACACGCCGAAGCCGGCGATTTTCGCGGCGCGGGCGGCCCGCAACTGATCGCGGGGCACCGCCTCGAGCTCGGCGAGGTGACGGACGAGAGCGGCCTTGAGGCGGGCGGCGACCGCCGCCGGATCGCGATGCGCGCCGCCGAGCGGCTCCTCGATGACCTCGTCGACCAGCCCGAGCTTCTGCAGCCGGTCGGCGGTCAGGTTGAGAGCCTCGGCGGCGAGCTCTTTCTTGTCCTGACTCTTCCACAGGATCGAGGCGCAGCCCTCGGGGGAGATGACCGAGTAGGTGCTGTACTGGAGCATCAGCAGGCGATCGCACACCCCGATGCCGAGCGCTCCGCCCGAGCCGCCTTCGCCGGTGACCACGCTGATGATCGGAATGCGCAGCACCGACATCTCGAACAGGTTGCGGGCGATGGCCTCGCTCTGGCCGCGCTCCTCGGCGCCGACGCCGGGGTAGGCGCCCTGGGTGTCGATCAGCGTCACCAGCGGCAGGCCGAAACGCTCGGCGAGCCGCATCAGGCGCAGCGACTTGCGGTAGCCTTCGGGCTTGGGCATGCCGTAGTTGCGGCGCACCCGTTCCTTGGTATCGCGACCCTTCTGGTGACCGATGATCATGAGCGCGCGTTCGTCGATCCGCGCCAGCCCGCCGACGATCGCGCCGTCATCCGCATACATGCGGTCGCCGTGCAGCTCGTTGAACTCCGTGCAGACGGCATTCACGTAGTCGAGCGTGTAGGGCCGGTGCGGGTGGCGCGCGAGCTGCGTGATCTGCCAGGGAGTGAGATTGGCGAAGATGCTCACCGTGAGCTGGCGGCTCTTGGCCTGGAGGCGCGCGATCTCGTCCTGGATGTTGACCTCGGATTCCGAGGTGACGTGCCGCAGCTCCTCGATTTTCGCCTCGAGCTCGGCGATCGGCTGTTCGAAATCGAGGAACGAGACGCTCATGGCGACAGCCTACCCCAACTCAGCGGCCGTCGGCGGAGATTGATGCGTCGGCCGCCGCCGCCGGCGCCGCCGCGTACACCACCTGCACCGCTTCGCGCCCCAGGAGGCCCTCGAGCTGCTCGAGCAGCTCGCGGCTGGCGCGCACGGTCCACTCCGCTCCGAGAGTGAGTGCGCCGCTCGCCGTGCTGCCGCAGTACTCGACGGTGATCGGGCACGGGCCGGGACGCCAGGCCGCCAGCAGCGCGGCGAGCGGCTCGCCGAGACGCGCCGCATCGGCGTGCGAACAGCGCAGGATCAGCCGCCGGGCTTCCTGCTCGCGTGCCTTGTCGAGCTCGGTGATGCGCCGCGCCGACAGCCGCCAGGCGTCGCTGAACTCGTCGAAGCGCAGCAGGCCCTCGACCACCACCAGCGCGTCCTTGGCGATCAGGTCGCGGTGCTTGTGCCAGGTCTCCTCGAACAGCATCGCCTCGATGCGCCCGGTACGGTCGTCGAGCGTCATGACCACGCGCGGCCCGCGCTTCTTCACCTCGTCGATGAGACCGGCCACGGTGACCGGCTTGCCGCTGCCGAAGCGTCCGGAGTCGAAGCCGGCGAGTGGGCGGTCGCTCACCAGATCACCGATGCGGTGCGACACGATGCGCGCCAGGCTCGACTCGAAGCGCGCCAGCGGGTGACCGGTGAGGTACAGCCCGAGGGTCTCGCGCTCGCCCGCGAGCCGTACCGCCTCGCTCCACTCCGGCAGCGGCGCCGCGCGCGGGCGCTGCGGGGCGCTCTCCCGCGCCTCACCCGCGAGGCCGAACAGGTCGTTCTGCCCCGCCTCATGGGCGCGCGTGTTCTGGTCGCCGAGCTGCATGGCGGCACCCAAGCGGTCCATCAGCGTGGCGCGGTTGGCGTTGAGGCCGTCGAGGCTGCCGCAGCGCACCAGCGCCTCGAGCACCCGGCGGTTGACCTTCTGCAGGTCGAGCCGCCGACACAGGTCCTCGAGCCCACCGAAGGCACCGCCCGCCTCGCGCTCGCCGATCAGCGCCTCGACCGCGCCGCGCCCCACCCCGCGCACCGCACCCAGGCCGTAGCGGATGCTGCCCGCGCCGCAGGCCGTGAACTCGTAGCGCGAGGCATTGACGTCGGGCGGCAGCACCGTGAGGCCGAGGTCGCTGCACTCCTTGATAAGCGTGACCACCTTGTCGGTGTGATCCATGTCGGCCGAGAGCACCGCGGCCATGAACTGCGCCGGGTAGTGCGCCTTGAGGTAGGCGGTCTGGTAGGCGAGCAGCGCGTACGCCACGGAGTGCGACTTGTTGAAGCCGTAGCCGGCGAATTTCTCCATCAGGTCGAAGATGTGCGCCGCCACCTGCTCGCGCACGCCGCCCCTCACGGCGCCACCGATGAACACCGAGCGTTGCTGCGCCATCTCATCGGGCAATTTCTTGCCCATTGCCTTGCGCAGCAGATCCGCGCCGCCGAGGGTGTAGCCGGCCAGCACCTGCGCGATCTGCATCACCTGCTCCTGGTAGAGGATGACGCCGTAGGTCGGCTTGAGGATCGGCTCGAGGCTCGGGTGCAGATAGTCGACCGGCGCCTCGCCGCCCGCGTGCTTGCGGTTGATGAAGTCATCCACCATGCCCGACTGCAGCGGGCCGGGGCGGAACAGCGCCACCAGCGCCACGATGTCCTCGAAGCGATCGGGCTGCAGCCGGCGGATCAGATCCTTCATGCCGCGCGACTCGAGCTGGAACACCGCGGTGGTGCGGCAGGAGCGCAACAGCGCGTAGGTCGGCGCGTCGTCCATCGGCAAGGCGCTCACCTCGAGCGGCGCCGATCCGGGGGCGCGCTCGCAGTTGATGAGCGCCGCCGCGCGGTCGATGATGGTGAGCGTGCGCAGGCCGAGGAAGTCGAACTTCACGAGTCCCGCCGCCTCGACGTCGTCCTTGTCGAACTGGGTGACCACGCTGCCGCCGGCGACGTCGCAGTACAGCGGCGCGAAATCGGTGAGCACCGAGGGCGCGATCACCACGCCGCCGGCATGCATGCCGGCATTGCGCGTCAGTCCCTCGAGCGAGCGCGCCAGGTCGATGAGGTTGCGCACCTCGTCCTCGGACTGGTAGAGGCGCTTGAGCTCCGGCTCCTTCGCGAGCGCGCCATCGAGCGTGATGCCGAGCTCGAAGGGAATGAGCTTGGCGATACGGTCGACGTAGCCGTAGCTCATGCCGAGCACACGGCCGACGTCGCGCACCACCGCCTTGGCCGCCATGGTGCCGTAGGTGATGATCTGCGAGACGCGCTCGCGGCCGTACTTGTGCGCGACGTAATCGATGACGCGGTCGCGGCCGTCCATGCAGAAGTCGATGTCGAAGTCGGGCATCGAGACCCGCTCGGGATTGAGAAAACGCTCGAACAGCAGGTCGAAGCGCAGCGGATCGAGATCGGTGATCCCGAGGCTGTAGGCGACCAGCGAGCCGGCCCCCGAGCCGCGGCCGGGACCCACCGGCACGCCGTGGGTGCGCGCCCAGCGGATGAAGTCGGCCACGATCAGGAAGTACCCCGCGAATCCCATCTGGCAGATGACTTCGAGCTCGCGACCGAGCCGCTCGGCATGCGCCGGCGGGACAGGCCCCGTCCCCGGGAAGCGCGCCGCCAGGCCGCGCCGGCTCTCGGCGCGCAGGAACTCCTCGGTGCTCACGCCGGCGGGCAGCGGGTACTGCGGCAGGCGCGCCTCCCCGAGCGTCAGCACCAGGCTGCAGCGGCGCGCGATCTGCACCGAGTTGGCGAGCGCCTCGGGCACGTCGGCGAACAGTGCCGCCATCTCCTGGGGACTGCGCAGGTACTGCTGGCGCGAATAGCGGCGCACGCGTGCCGGGTCGGCCAGCAGCGACCCGTCGTGAATGCACACGCGCGCCTCATGCGATTCAAACTCCGCGGCGATGAGGAAGCGCACATCGTTGGTCGCGACCACCGGCGCGCCGCGGCGGGCGGCGAGCGCCACGGCACCGGCAATGTAGGCTTCCTCGAACGGGCGGCCGAGGCGCTGCAGCTCGAGGTAGAAGCGACCGGGGAACAGCGCGAGCCACGCATCGAGCGCGCGCTCGGCGTCGCGCTCGCGCGCATTCACCAGGGCGCGGCCGATATCCCCCTCGAGGGCGCCGGACAGCGCGATCAGGTCCTCGAGGCTCGCGGCCGTGAGCCAGCCGCGCTCGATACGCGGTCGGCCGCGCTCCGGGCCGTCGAGATAGGCGCGGGTCAGGAGCCGCGCGAGGTTGCGGTAGCCCGCCTGCGACTGGCACAGCAGCGTCAGGCGCGACGGCGGCTGCCGTTCGCCCTCCTCGCGCACCAGCAGGTCGACGCCCACGAGCGGCTTGAGGCCGGCCTTGAGCGCCTCGCGATAGAACTTCACCATCGCGAACAGGTTGTTCTGGTCGGTCACCGCGACGGCGGGCATGCCCGCGGCCGCCACCGCGGCGATGAGCTGCGGCACGCGCACCACGCTGTCGCTGAGCGAGTACTCGGTGTGCAGCCGCAGGTGAACGAAGCCCGGTGACATCGGCACCTCTTAAGACTCGTCGCCCTCGAGTGTCAAGAGCTCGCCGTCCACCTTCATGGGACTGAACGAGCGGCGGTGCTGCGGCGAGGGCTCGCGGTCCCTGAGAGCCTCCAGATGCGCGGGCGTCGCGTACCCCTTGTGCACGGCCAGCTCGAAGCCCGGATAGCAGGCATCGAGCGCCTCCATCATGGCGTCACGACAGGTCTTGGCGAGGATCGAGGCGGCGCTGATCGCGGCGACGTGCGCATCGCCGGCAACGATCGCCTCGAGCGAGCACGGCAGGGCGAGGTCGGCGATGCACGGGCAGCGATTGCCATCGACCCGCACGTGCGTCGGCGGCACCGGCAGCGCCAGCAGCGCCCGCCGCATTGCCAGCAGCGTCGCCCCGAGGATGTTGAGGCAGTCGATCTCGTCGCGGTCCGCCCAACCGACGCCGTAGGCCAGTGCGCGCGCGCGGATGATGGGGGCGAGGCGCGCGCGTTCGGCGGGCGTGAGCACCTTGGAATCCGCGAGTCCGCGGATACGCCGTTTGGGATGCAGGATGACTGCAGCGGCGACCACCGGGCCGGCGAGCGGCCCGCGGCCCGCCTCGTCGACTCCCGCCACGCGTGCGAGATCGAAGCTCTCAGCGACGCGCATCACGCGCTCCCGGAGCGCTGTCCGCGTCCGGCTGCGACCTGCGCGGCAGCCGCGCGGCCCACGCAGCCGAGCACCGCCTCGGCCGCGCGCCCCGCGGCATCGCGGCGCAGGACGCGGTGGTGGTGCGCGAATTCATCGAGCAGCTCACGCAGGTGATCACGATCCTCGAGCTCCCGCAGCAGCGCATCCCCCAGCGCCGGCCCGCGCACCTGCTCCTGGAAGAACTCCGGCACCAGGCGGCGCCCGGCGAGCAGATTCGGCTGCGAGAAGTATTGCACCTTCACGAGCCTCATGGTCCTCAGGAGAAAGGCGGTCACGGCGCTCACGCGGTACGCGACCACCATCGGCCGCCCGGTGAGCAGGGTCTCGAGGGTCGCCGTCCCGGAAGCCACCAGCGCCGCGTCGCACGCCGCCAGCACCCGCTGCGACTCGCCCACCCGCACAGGAATTTCCGGTGCATCCGGCACTTGCGCAACGTGTCGCGCGAAGGCCTCACCCAGGGCCGCTGACGCCATCGGCGCCACGAACTGCCAGCCCGGCCGCTGCCTGTGGAGGTGCGCCGCGGCGGCGGCAAACGGCGCCGCCAAGCGCGTGACCTCCCCGATGCGGCTGCCCGGCAGCAGCGCGATAAGCGGCACGGCGGGCGCGAGGCCGAGCGCGCGCCGCGCGCCCTCGCGGTCGGCGGCGAGCGGGATCTGGTCGGCGAGGGGGTGGCCCACGAACAGCGCCGCCACGCCGTGCCGGGCGTAGAAATCGGTCTCGAACGGCAGCAGGCACAGCACCAGGTCGCAGGCGGCGCCGATGGTGTGCACGCGGCCCTGCCGCCACGCCCATACCTGGGGGCTCACGTACTGGACGGTGCGGATGCCGGTGGCCTTCAGCCGGTGCGCGAGCCGCAGGTTGAACTCCGGCGCATCGATGCCGACGAACACGTCCGGCCGGGCGGCGCTGAAGCGCCTCACCAGATCGGCGCGCAGGCGTAGCAGCCTCGGTGCGTGGCGCAGCACCTCGGTGAGTCCCATGACGGACAGCTCATCGGAGTGCGCCCACGCCTCGCATCCGGCGGCGATCATCTTGGGTCCCGCCACCCCGAAACAGCTGAGCTGCGGTACCCGCGCGCGCAGCGCAGTGATCAGAGCCGCTCCCAGCTGATCGCCGGAATGCTCCCCCGCCACCACCCCGACGCGCAGCGGCGGCGCGGCAGCCGGCATTCCCGGCGCACTCATCGCACCAGGCTGCGCGTGCTGGCGTTGACGAAGTCGACGAAGACGCGGACCTCGGGATGCTCCGCGGCGAGCGGTGCGAGACGCTCGAGCGCCTCGGCGAGCTTCAGCTCCGAGCGATAAAGGATGCGGTAGGCGTCGCGGATGTTGCGGATCTGCTGCTCGCTGAAGCCGCGGCGCTTGAGGCCCTCGGAATTGACGGCATGCGGCTCCGCCGGGTGGCCGGCCACCATCACGTAGGGCGGCACGTCCCGCCTGAGAACGGATGCGCCGCCGATGAACGCATGAGCGCCGATCTTGCTGAACTGGTGGACGGCGGCGAGGCCGCCGAGGATCACCCAGTCGCCGACCTCGACGTGTCCGCCGAGCAGGACGCAGTTGGCGAACACCGTCTTGTCGCCCACCACGCAGTCGTGGGCCACGTGGCAGCAGGACATGAACAGGTTGTCGCTGCCGATGCGGGTGACGCCCTTGTCGTGCGTGGTGCCGCGGTTGACGGTGCAGCCCTCACGAAAGACGTTGCGGTCGCCGATCTCCAGACGCGTCGGCTCGCCTTGGTACTTCTTGTCCTGCGGCGCATCGCCGATGGAGGCGAACTGGAAGATGCGGTTGTCGGCGCCGATGGTGGTCGGACCATTCACCACCGCGTGCGGGCCGACCACGGTGCGCGGGCCGATGTGCACCTGCGGGCCGATGACGCTGAAGGGCCCGACGCTCACGTCGGGTGCGAGCTCGGCCTGCGGGGACACGACGGCCCGCGGATCGATCATCCGCCGGTCTCCGGCGCCAGCATCATGTCCGCGTGCGCCACCTCGTGCTCGCCGACCAGCGCCGCGGTGGAGAAGCGCCAGATGCCCCGGAGCGAGCGTTCGAGCTGCGCGGTAAGCAGCAGCTGATCCCCCGGGAACACCGGCTTGCGGAAGCGCGCCTTGTCGATGCCGACAAAATAAAAACGGGTGTGGTGATCGGGGATCACGTTGGCCGTCACGAAGCACAGTATGCCGGCGGCCTGTGCCAGTGCCTCGATGATCATCACACCGGGCATCACCGGACGCCCCGGGAAGTGTCCGGGGAAAAACGGCTCGTTGTAGGTGACGTTCTTCAGCGCACGGATGCTCTCGCCGGGACGGCACTCGAGCACGCGGTCGACCAGCAGGAACGGGTAACGATGCGGCAGGCGCCCGAGGATAGCCAGCATGTCGAGCTGCACTGCTTCAGTCATGATCTTCGTCCGGCGACGGCGCTGCGCCCGCCGCGCGCTCGAGCTTTCTCACGCGGGCATCGAGCAACGCACTGCGCTTGAAGCGGCCCACCAGCCGCCGCCAGGTGTGCGCTTCCTCGATCGGCAAGGTGCTGGAGTATACGCCCGCGCCGCTGATCGAATGACTCACCGCCGAGCAGCCGGTGATGACGACATCGTCGGCGATGCTGATGTGACCGGCAAAACCGACGGCGCCGCCGATCATGCAGCGCCTGCCGATGGTGGTGCTGCCGGAAATCCCGGTGAGCGCGGCGATCGCGGTGTGCGCTCCGATGCGCACGTTGTGCCCGATCTGGATGAGGTTATCGAGCTTCACGCCCTCCTCGATCACGGTGTCCTCGATCGCCCCGCGGTCGATGGTGGTGTTGGCGCCGATCTCGACGTCGGCGCCGATGCGTACGGTGCCGAGCTGCGGCACTTTGAGCCAGCGGCCCTTCTCGGGCGCGAAACCGAAGCCGTCCGCGCCGATCACCACTCCCGGCTGCAGCACGCTGCGCGCCCCGATGTGCACGCCCGGACCGAGGGTCGCACGCGCGACGAGTCGCACGTCCACTTCCAGATGCACGTCCTGCGCCAGGCAGCTGTGCGGGCCGACGAACACGCGCGGCCCGATGACCACGCGCTCGCCGACCGTCACGCCGGCGCATACCTGGGCAGCGGGATCGATACGCGCGCTCGCGGCGACCACCGCGGTCGGATGCACGCCGGCCACCGGGGCCGCGACCGGATGCAGCACCGCGGCGATGCGCGCATAGGTTGCGTAGGGGTTGTCGCACAGCAGCATCGCGGTGCGGCCGCCGGCCGCATCCGCGGCGCTCAGGACCACCGCGGCGGCGCGCGTGTCCGCCAGCTGTGCGCGATAGCGCGGGTTGGCGAGAAAGGCGAGCGAGCGGGGGTCGGCGTTCGCGAGCGTCGCCACGCGCTCGATGCAGGTGCCGGGGTCGCCGCGCAGCTCGCAGCCGAAGCGCACCGCCAGCTCCCCGAGCGAGACCGCCATGGCTGCAGCTCCGCGCGCGCGCTCCGGCCGCGTGCCTACTTGGGCTGCGGTTTCGCGGGCGGCGGCGCCGACTTGGCTCCCGCGGGCGCGTGCGTCTCGAGCGCCGACAGGATCGCCGGCGTGATGTCGTACGCCTGCGTGGCGTAGACCACGGCCTCGCCGCTCAGCACGATGTCGTAGTTCTGCGCCTTGGCGTAGGTGCGCACTTCCTCGAGCAGCGTGCGCTGCAGCCGGGACAGCTCCTCGTTGCGCCGTGCCGTGACGTCGTCGTTGAACTCGCCCTCGGCACGCTGCAGCTCGCGCGCGCTGTCACGCAGGTCCTTCTCGGCCCTCACGCGCTGGTCCTCCGACATGGTGGCGCCGTCCTTCTGCAGCTTCTCCTGCTTGGCCTTGATGGACTGCTCCTGCGCCTGCAGGGTGCGTTGACGAGGCGCGAACTCCGCGCGCATGGAATCCTGGATGGTCTTGCCCTGGGGTGATTCCATACCCAGCTTCTGGAAGTCCACGATCCCGATCTTTCCCTCGGCCCACGCCGGCAGTGCTGCCAGGGCAGCGCCGACCGCCATGAACCCCACCGTCAACTTGCTGATCGAACGCTTCACGGAACTACCTACCCTCGTGTGTAACTGTTTGTGAGCCCCGGACGACCGCGTGTCATCCGGCTAAACGCTTAGTATCGCGTAGAATCGCTGCCTGCGGCTCGATTCTTTCTAGAAGGCATTGCCAACCGAGAACTGGAAGACCTCCTTCTGATCGCCCCAGATGGTGACGCCGTTGCCGTTCACCGCGTTGAGCGGCACCCCCAGACTGAAGCGGAACAGGCCGAGCGGGGCCAGCCACTGCACCGCGAGGCCGACCGAGCGCTTGAGTCCCTCGCTGCGGAAGCTGTAGCTCTCGGGCGTCACTCCGTCCGGGCCGAAGAACTGCACCTTCGAGCCGGTCTGGTACACCCCGCCCAGGTCGTAGAACAGGCTCACGCGGGCGGTCTGCGCATACTTGGCCGGCATCGGGAAGATGAGCTCGTTCTGACTGGTGATGCGCATGTTGCCGCCGTAGGGATTGCCGAACTGGTCGGCGGGACCCAGGCGGGCTTCGCGGAAGCCACGTACGTTGTCCGGGCCGCCGCCGAAGAAGCGGCGATACGGCGGGATCGACGTGGTGCTGCCGAGCGGGGAGCCGTAATCGAAGCCCTCGAGGAACGACATTGTCCATCCGTGCCACAGCGGCAGGTACCTGATGTACTGGTAGTTGCCGATCCAGTAGCGGACATCGCTCCCCGGGGTGGTGACGGAGAGGGAGATGTTCTGGCGAAAGCCGCGGTCGGCGAACAGCGTGCGGTTGCGCGTGTCCCAGTCCCAGCCGGTCACGCCTTCGAGCGTCTTGAAATCCGTGCCGTAGAACACGTACTCGTTATTGGTCGCGTCGTCGTGCGCGAGACGGCTGAAGGAATGGCCGTTGTCCTGCACCCACTGCTGCGCCTGGATCGCACTGCTCAGGGAGTTGGTGAGCAGCTGCGAGCTGGTGAACGCGGCGCCGAAGCGCACGTACATGTACTCGCTGATCGGATACGCCCAGGTCGGCCCGAGGCTCAGGGTTTCCGAGTTGAAGGTCGACGAGGACGATACGAACTGGGTCACGCTGCTGTAAGTGATCGATTCGGTGCGCTGCACGTTGTCGATGTTGGTGTAGGGGTTGGTGTGCGAGATGTTGTACACCTTGCTGAACGCGCCCCCGTTCAGGTTGATGGCAATGCGCTGGCCGGTGCCGAGGAAGTCGGAGTCGGCGAAACTCGCGTTGAGCATGAACTTGTAGGTCTCCGACCAGCCGATGCCGCCCGACAGCTGCGAGGCCGGTCCCTCCTCGATCTTGAAGTTCACGTCCACCAGGTCCGGGGAGCCGGCGACCGGCGTGGTCTCGAACTCGACGGTCTTCACGTACGGCAGGCGCTGGATGCGCTGCTTGGAGCGCTCCAGCGAGGTGTTGGACAGCCAGCCGCCTTCCAGCTGGCGCATCTCGCGGCGCAGCACCTCGTCGTTGATGCGGTTGACGCCGCTGAAGCTGATGTTGCGCACGTACACGCGGTTGTTGGGGTCGACGAAGAAGGTGAGCGCTACGGTGTGGTGGACGTTGTCCGGGGTCGGCACCGGATCGACCTTGGCGAAAGCGTAGCCGTCGCGCCCCATGCGGTTCTGCATCAGCTCCTGTGAGGTGGTGATCTTCTTGCGGTTGAAGATATCGCCCGGGTGAATGACCAGCAGCTGCTCGAGCTCGGCCTTCGGCACCACGAACGTGCCTGCCAACTTGACTTCCGACACCGTGTAGACCTGGCCCTCGTCGATGTTGATGGTGATGAAGATGTCTTCCTTTTCGGGGGCGATCGCCACCTGGGTCGACTCGATCTGGAAGTTGGCGTAACCGCGATCCATGTAGTAGTTGCGCACCTTCTCCAGGTCGCCCTGCAGGGACTCGCGCGAGTAGCGGTCGTCCTGCTTGTACCAGGACAGCCAGTTGGGGGTCTTCAGCTCGAGCGTCTCGAGGATGTCCTTCTGCGGGAACCTGGTGTCGCCGACGATGTTGATCTCGCGGATCTTGGCGCGCGAGCCTTCCTTGATATCGATCTTGATCTTGACGCGGTTGCCGGCCTCCTCCTCCACCTTGGAGGTGATCTGCACCCCGTATTTGCCGCGGGCGTAGTATTGGTCGGTGAGGTACTGCGTCACGTCCTCGAGCACCGAGCGGTCGAAGGTCTTGCCGGTCGCGAGTCCGACGCCGCGCAGCGACTTCTGCAGATCCTCGGTCTTGATGTCCTTGTTGCCGGTGATCTCGAAGCTCTCGATGGAGGGGCGCTCGAGCACGACAACAATGAGAGTGTGGCCGTCGCGGCGCATCTGCACATCGCGAAAGAAACCGGTCGTATAGAGCGCCTTGATCGCCTCGCGAATGCGCTGCGGCGTGAGGTGATCACCGATGTTGATCGGCAGGTAGTTGTAGACCGTACCCTCGGAGACGCGTTGCAGGCCCTCGATCTTGATGTCGCCGACGGTGAAGTCCGCCGACGGCGCGGCCAGCGGCGCGCTGGGCAGTGGCCTCGCGCCCGGCACAGCCGGTGTCTCCCCCGGCACCGGCGTCGCCGCCGGGGGCGAGGGTGTCGCGGCCGGCACCGGCGGCCCTGGAGTTGCGGCCGGCGCTGGTGTCTCGGCCGGCGCAGGTGGTGTCTCGGCCGGCGCAGGTGGTGTCTTGGCCGGTGCAGGTGGTGTCTCGGCCGGCGCAGGTAGTGTCTCGGCCGGCGCAGGTGGTGTCTCGCTCGGCGCAGGCGGTATCGTCGACGGGGTCGGCTGGGACGGCGCAGTCTGCGCGAGCGCGACTGCCGAGCACAGCAGCAGCGCGGCTCCGGTCAGAACCCCGTGCCTGCATATCGCCAGTGCCGCCGCGACCCCTGCGCCAGCGCGATCACGACCCGCGGCTGAGCGCCCTTTCATGTTCCGACCACCAATATCCCTTCTCGACCGGCGCCCGCGGCGCTGTTCATCTCATTCGTTGTACTGTTCGCGGGCTGGAGGCCAAGCGTTCTCCAGTCGCCGCCCGGCGGCCGCTGCGGCCCTACGACATGCTCAACTGAACTGGCGCGCGATATCGTTGTATAGCGCGACACCCATCAGGACGATGAGCAGGGCGATGCCAACCTGCTGTCCCAAAGCCTGCGCCCGCTCCGAAAGCGGGCTGCCTTTCAGCCACTCCACCAGCTGGAAGAGGATCTGCCCGCCATCCAGGATCGGGATGGGCAACAGGTTGAGAAACCCCAGCGACAGGGAAATGAGTACCAGGAAGCTCAGGAACGCCGACACGCCCGCTTCGGCCGAATCGCCGGCGAACTCCGCGATAGACAGCGGGCCGCTGAGATTCTTGAGCGAGACCCTGCCGAGCACCATGCGCCAGAACAGCCGCGCCTGCAGCACGGTCATGTTCCACGCCTCGACGCCGGCGCGCCCCAGCGCCGCCGCAGCACCGAGGTCGGTGTGCAGCAGCATGCTCGCGGGGTAGCTGACGCCCGCAGGCTGCACTACGCGGATGCGGCCGAGGCGCTTGCCGGCAACCTCCTCGCTCGCCACCTGCACCTGCGCGCTGGCGGTGATGCCGCCACGGCGGAAGTCGACGGCGATACGGGCACCGGGGCGGGCGCTGACGTAGTCGACGATCTGCCGGAAATCGCTCATGGGCACACCGTCGATGGCGACGATGCGATCACCCGCGCGCAGGCCGGCGCGCGCGGCGGGGCCGTCGGGCGTGACCGTCCCGAGGACGGCGGGCACCGGCGGCGTCCAGAACTGGAACCCGAGCCCGTGAAAGAGCTCGGACGGCTCGGTGAGGTGGCGCCGCTCGGCCGGGTCGTCCACACGCAGATCAGCCTGGCGCGTCTCGCCGGCGCTGCCGCGCACGCTCAAGCGAGCCTCGCCGCGCGCGCTCATCGCGTCGAGCAGGGCGAACACGACGTCTCGCTGACCGGTCATGGCCGCGCCGTTGACGGAGCGGATCTCGTCCCCCGACTTCAGTCCGCCGCGCGCCGCGACCGAGTTGGCGACCACCTCGCCGACCGTCGGACGGACCTCAGTGATGCCGTTGGCCCACAACATGCCCCACAGCAGCAGCACCGCGAACAGGATGTTGAAAGCCGGTCCCGCGAGCAGCACGCCAATGCGCTGCCAGGACGGGCGATGCGTGAAGGAGCGCGGCAGGTCCCGCGGATCGACCGGGCCCTCGCGCTCATCGAGCAGTTTGACATAGCCGCCGAGTGGGATCGCGGCCACCACGTATTCGACCCGGTCGGCACCGGCCACGCGCCGCAGCAGCGGCCGGCCGAAGCCTACGGAGAACCTGAGGACCTTGAAGCCGAGGCGCCGCGCCACCCAGAAGTGGCCGAACTCGTGCACCGTGACCAGCAGGCCCACGGCGATCACGAACCACAACAGGTACCAGACGAGACTCATGCGTGCGCGCCCCTCAGCGGTGCACTGCCAGGTGCACTGCCAGTAATGCCGACGATCCGCTCGCGTGCGCGCACTCTGCTTTCCGCGTCGACGGCCAGAACGTCCTCCAGCGCGCCGATGGCCCCCCCGGTGCCCCGCTCGACCACGGCTTCAATGACCGCCGCGATGCCGGGAAAGTTCAATCGGCGCGCGAGGAAGGCCTCGACCGCAACCTCGTTGGCGGCGTTCAGCACCACCGGGTAGAGCCCGCCGGCGCGCGCCGCGGCCTGAGCCAGCGCCAGGCATCGGAACTTGTCGGTGTCGGGAGCCCGGAATTCGAGCGGTCCCGCCATGAGCAAGTCGAGGGATTCTACACCCGAGGCGATTCTCTCGGGCCAGGCGAGCGCGTGCGCGATCGGCGTGCGCATGTCCGGTGCGCCGAGCTGGGCGAGCACCGAGCCATCGACGTACTCCACCAGCGAATGCACGATGCTCTGCGGATGCACCAGAATCTGCACCTGTGCGGGGTTCAGCCCGAACAGCAGGCACGCCTCGATGAGCTCGAGCCCCTTGTTCATGAGCGTCGCCGAGTCGACCGAGATCTTGCGCCCCATGACCCAGTTGGGATGTGCGCAGGCCGCTTCCGGGGTGACGCTCGCCAGCACTTCGGTCGGCGTATCGCGAAACGGACCGCCGGAGGCGGTGAGCAGTACGCGTTTGAGTCCCGGCGGCGCCACACCGGTCCGGGCTCCCGCAGGCAGGCACTGAAAGATCGCGTTGTGCTCACTGTCGATCGGCAGCAGCGTCGCGCCCGAGGCGTTGACGGCTGCGATCAGCAGCGGCCCGGCCATCACCAGGGACTCCTTGTTGGCGAGCAGCAAGCGCTTGCCGGCGCGCGCCGCGGCCAGCGTCGAGCGCAGACCCGCGGCACCCACCACGGCGGCCATGACGCATTGCACTTCCGGCAGTACGGCCAGCTCCGCGAGCGCGCCGGCACCGGTGAGCACACGCGTCCCCTGAGCCGCGCCGCCGAGCAGGGCGCGCAGCTCGCCGGCCGCGCGTTCGTCGGCGAGCGCCGCATAAGCCGGGCGCCAAGCGAGGATCTGCCGTGCGAGCTTTTCGGCGTTGCTGTTGGCGGCGACCGCCACCAGGCGAAAGCGCTGCGGATGCCGCGCGAGCACATCGAGCGTGCTCTCGCCGACCGAGCCCGTGGAGCCGAGCACGGCGACGCCGATCACGCGATCACCCCGAGCAGCGTCAGTCCGAGCAGCAGCACCGGGGCGGCGCCGGTCAGGCTGTCGATGCGGTCCATGACTCCGCCGTGTCCCGGAAATACGCTGCCGCTGTCCTTCATGCCGGCGGAGCGCTTGAGCAGGCTCTCGGTGAGATCCCCCACGATCGAGAAGCCCACCGCCGCCAGGCACAGCGGCAGGAACACCGCCAGTGACACGTGAAACCACAGACTCCCGGCGATCGCCACCAGCGCGCTCACGGCAATCCCTCCCAACACACCCTCCCAGGTCTTCCCGGGCGACACCTCCGGCGCCAGACGCAGGCGGCCGAAGCTGCGCCCGACGAAGAATGCGCCGATGTCGGCCACATACACCAGCACCAGCGCGAACAGCACCCACAGCGCCCCCTGCGGCTCGACCTGCCGCAACCGCACCAGCGCCAGCCAGGAGGGCACCAGCGCCAGCACGCCGGCCGCGGCGGCGGCCCAGGCGGTCACCCGATGCGGCGCGAACATGATCCACAGCAGCGCGATGAGCCACCAGAGCACCGCGACGATGAGCACCAAGTCGCGTCCGGCCGGAGTGGCCGACAACCGCCACGCACCCCACAGCAGCGCGCCGATCAGCAGCACGTAAGCGGCCCGCGAGCCCGGATGCGCCAGACGCAGGAACGCCGACCACTCCCACGCCCCGGCCAGTGCGAGCAGCGTCATCCCGGTGTTGGTCGCTACCGGCGGCAGCAGCAGCAGAATCGCGATCGCCACCGACCCGAGCACCACGGCAGTCACGATTCGCTTGCGCAGCGCCTCGGTCACGGCCGGCATTCACGCCTTGGCGGCGGCGCGCTGCGCGGCGGTCTGGCCGAAGCGCCGCTCACGGCTGGCAAAGAAAGCGAGCGCCTCCTCGAGGTCGGTCACCGTGAAGTCCGGCCACAGCCGCCTGGTGAAGTACAGCTCGGCATACGCCAGCTCCCAGAGCAGGAAATTGCTGATGCGCTGCTCCCCGCCGGTGCGGATCAGCAGGTCCGGCTCCGGCAGTCCCGCGAGGGCCAGCCGTGCGGCGAAACCGGCCTCATCGATGTCCTCAGGCCGCAGCGCGCCGGCGGCGCACTCCCGGGCGAGCTGCTGCGCGGCGCGCACGATGTCCCAGCGCCCGCCGTAGCTCATGGCTACCTGCAGCTTCAGGCCCGCATTGACCGCGGTGCGCTCCTCGGCGGCGGCGATGCGCGCCTGCAGCCGCACCGAGAGGCTGCGTCGCTCGCCGATGAAGCGCACCCGCACTCCCCGCTCGTGCAGCTCGGCGATCTCACGCTCGAGCGCCTCGACGAACAGGCCCATGAGGCTCACCACTTCCTCGGCGGGCCGCCGCCAGTTCTCGCTCGAGAAGGCGAACAGCGTGAGCGCCTCCACCGCGCGGCGCGAGCACTCCTCGATGCACACGCGCACCGGTTTCAGGCCCTCCTTGTGGCCGGCGGTGCGCGTGAGCCCGCGCGCCGCCGCCCAGCGGCCGTTGCCGTCCATGGTGACGGCGATGTGCCGCGGCAGCAGCTTGAGGGTCGCCGCGGCCATCAGACCTGCATGACCTCTTTTTCCTTGGCCGCCAGCGCCGCTTCGATGTCGGCGATATGCTTGTCGGTGAGCTTCTGCACCTCGGTCTCGGCGCGGCGCTCATCGTCCTGCGAGACGAGCTTCTTCTTCAGGCGCTCCTTGACATCGTGCATCACGTCGCGGCGCACGTTGCGCACGGCCACGCGGGCGTTCTCCGCCTCGTGCCGCAGCACCTTGGTGATCTCGCGGCGCCGCTCCTCGGTGAGCGGCGGCATGGGGATGCGGATCACTGTGCCGGCGGTCATCGGTGTGAGGCCGAGGTCGGACTTGAAGATCGCCTTCTCGATCGCCTGCACCACGCTCTTCTCCCACGGGGAGATCACCAGCGTGCGCCCCTCCTCGACGGCGATGCTCGCCACCTGCTGCAGCGGCACCTCGGAGCCGTAGTAATCCACTTTCAGGTGCTCGATCAGGCTCGGGTGCGCCCGGCCGGTGCGCAGCTTCTTCAGATCCGCCTGGAAATTCTGCACGCACTTGGTCATGCGCGTTGCGGCGTCTTTCTTGAGGTCTTCGAGCATGGCGGTCCTCCTCGCTCAACTTAAGCGCGGCTCACTCGAATGTCACCAGCGTGCCCACGTCCTCGCCCTGCACGATGCGGGTGAGGTCGCCGGGATTGTTGAGATTGAACACCCGCAAAGGCAAGTGGTTGTCGCGGCACATGACGATGGCGGTGGCGTCCATCACGTTGAGCCGGTCGGTGAGCACCTTGTCGAAGGTGAGACGCGGGTAGCGCACCGCGGCGGCATTGCGGACCGGATCGTCGGAGTAGACCCCGTTCACCTTGGTGGCCTTGAGCAGCACGTCGGCGTTGATCTCGATGGCGCGCAGTGCCGCCGCCGTGTCGGTGGTGAAGAACGGGTTGCCGGTGCCGGCGGCGAAGATGGTGACGCGCCCCTTCTCCAGGTGACGCACGGCACGGCGGCGGATGTAGTCCTCGCACACCTCGTTGATGCGGATGGCGGACATCACCCGCGCATACAGCCCCAGGCTCTCGAGCGCGTCCTGCATGGCGAGCGCATTCATCACCGTGGCGAGCATCCCCATCTGGTCGGCGGCCACACGGTCCATGCCGGCGCGCGCCAGCCCTGCGCCGCGGAAGATATTGCCCCCGCCGATCACCACCGCGACCTGCACCTGCATCTGCACCAGACCATCGAGCTCGCCGGCGATGCGCTTGATGACCACCGGGTCGATGCCGTAATCGCCGGTGCCGAGCAGCGCCTCGCCGGAAAGCTTCACCAGGATTCTCGAGTAGATCGCCTTGGCCTGCCTCATCTGCGCTCCCCTGAAGACGTATGGAAAAAACCCCGCGCAGGGCGGGGTTTGTTCCTTGATGCGCGCACGCGCCGTCAGTGCCTGACCGCCGGGTCCGAACCCTTCACCTGGGCCATCACGTCGGCGACGAAGTCGTCGGCTTTTCTCTCGATGCCCGCCCCGACCTCGAAGCGCTCGAAGGCCAGCACTTCCGCCTTCGCCCCCTTGAGCAGCTTCTCGACCGTCACATCGGGATCCTTCACGAACGGCTGCCCGGCGAGTGTGATCTCGCTTAAGGCTTTGCGCAGCCGCCCCTCGACCATCCTGGCCACGATCTCCGGCGGCTTGCCCTCGCGCTGCGCCTGCTCGGTGAGTATGGCCCGCTCCTTCGACACGACCTCCTCCGGCACCTGCGCGTGCGTCAGATACTTCGGGTTGCTGGCCGCGACGTGCATCGCCAGATCGTACGCCAGGCTCGCCTGGCCCCCCTTGACCGCGACCAGCGCGCCGATGCGCGTGCCGTGCACGTAGGCGCCCAGATGCTCGGGTGAGCCGAGCACGGCCAAGCGCCGCACGCTGATGTTCTCGCCGATCCTCGCGATGAGCGCCCGGCGCCGCTCCTCGACGCTCTCGCCGGAGGCGAGGCGCGCTTCGTGGAGGGCGGTGAGCGTCGCGGGCCGATGGGTGAGCGCGCACTCGCCGACCGCCTGCGCGAAGGCCCGGAACTCCTGCTCGCGGGCGACGAAATCCGTCTCGCAGTTCACCTCGACCATGGCGGCCAGCCGTCCGTCGGGCGAGCGGGCGATGACCACCACGCCCTCGGCGGCGATACGCGCCGCCTTCTTGTCGGCCTTGGCCAGGCCCTGGCGGCGCATGAGCTCGGCGGCGGCATCGAGGTCGCCCTTGGTCTCGACCAGCGCCTTCTTGCATTCCATCATGCCCGCGCCGGTGCGCTCGCGCAGCTGCTTGACGGTCTCTGCGGTGATGTTCATGTGATCGGTCCTCCCTGTCACTCGGCCGAGCCCACGCCGGGCGCGCGTCCCTTGCGGCGGCCTGCGCCCCCGCCCGGCCGGCGTGACTCCTCGGGCAGTGGGACGGTGCCGGCGGGCGCCACCGCTTCCGCGGTATCCTCGGCGTCCAAATCCTCATCCTCGGCGCCGAGCTCCGCGGCGGTCGCGGCGGGCGCCTTGACGACCGGCAGCCGGCGACGTGCCGGCGCCTTCTTGCGGACCGTGGCCTGCGGACGCTGCCGGCCGCGCGCGACCTTCTTGCGCGGGTTGCCGGCCTCGTCCAGCTCGACGAACTCGTCCTCACCGACGGCGACCGGCGGTACCGACTCCTTGCCCTCGAGCACCGCATCGGCGATGCCGGCGGCATAGAGCTGAATGGCGCGCATGGCATCGTCGTTGCCGGGAATGACGTAGTCGATCCCGTCGGGAGAGCAGTTGGTGTCGACGATCGCGACCACGGGAATCCCGAGCTTCTTCGCCTCGTGAATCGCGATGTTCTCGTGGCCCACGTCGACCACGAACAGCGCATCCGGGAGCGACTCCATGTTCTTGATGCCGCCCAGGCTCTTTTCCAGCTTGTCCATCTCGCGCCGCAGCTGGGTCGCCTCCTTCTTGCCGCGCTCCTCGAGCGCGCCCGAGGCGGCGAGCTCGCTGATCTCCCCGAGCCGCTTGACCGACTGGCGGATGGTCTTGAAGTTCGTGAGCATGCCGCCGAGCCAGCGCTGATTCACGAACGGCTGCGCGGCGCGCTCGGCCTCCTTCTGGATCGACTCGCGCGCCGAGCGCTTGGTGCCCACGAACAGCACGGTGCCGCCGTCGGCGATGACGCCCTTGATGAAGTTGGCAGCCTCGGAGTACATCGGCTGCGTCTTCTCGAGATTGATAATGTGGATCTTGTTGCGCTCGCCGAAGATGAAGGGGGCCATCTTCGGGTTCCAGAAGCGGGTCTGATGTCCGAAATGGACTCCCGCCTCCAGCATCTGTCGCATGGACACGCCGGGCATGAAAGACTCCTGTGCGGGTTAAGCCTCCGCACGTCCCCAGGACCATCCCGGAAGCGCTCTCGAGGCTGATCCGGGACACCCAGTCGCTGGGCTTGATGACGCGCGTGTGGGTTGCGTTGCCAAAAAAGGCCGCGCTTTATACCATGAAGCCCTCGTCGGAACAATGTCTTACGCGCGCCCGCGGGAGACACTTGCCGCAGCGCCTGGCCGGCCCCATTTCAGAGCGTATGCACGTCACCATCAAGAGCCCAGAGGAACAGGAAAAGATGCGTACCGCCGGGCGCCTGGCCGCGGAGGTGCTCGACATGATCGGGCCGCACGTGCTGCCCGGGGTGACCACCGAGGAGCTCGACCGCATCTGCCACGACTTCATCGTGAACGTGCAGCGCTCGGTGCCGGCGAACCTCAACTACCGGGGCTTCCCGAAAAGCATCTGCACCTCGGTGAACCACGTGGTGTGCCACGGCATCCCGAACGACCGGCGCCTCAAGGCGGGCGACATCGTCAATATCGACGTGACCGTGATCCGCGACGGCTTTCACGGCGACACCAGCCGCATGTACTTCGTCGGCAAGGCGCCGCCGCATGCTCAGCGCCTGGCCGAGACCTGTTTCGCCGCCATGTGGCGCGGCATCGAGACGGTGCGCCCCGGGGCACGTCTGGGCGACATCGGCCACGCCATCCAGAGCTTCGTGGAGCGCCACGACTACTCGGTGGTGCGCGAGTACTGCGGTCACGGCATCGGGCGCGTGTATCACGAGGACCCGCAGGTGCTGCATTACGGCGAGCCCGGCACCGGGCTCGAGCTGCAGGCGGGCATGACCTTCACCATCGAGCCGATGGTGAATGCCGGCAAGCGCCACGTGCGGCTGCTGCCCGACGGCTGGACCGTCATCACCAAGGACCACTCGCTGTCGGCGCAGTGGGAGCATACCGTGCTGGTCACCGACAGCGGGGTCGACGTGCTGACGCTCGGCGCGAACGGCGCCGAACAGTGACGGCTCAGACGCACTGATGGGGGCCGCGGACACAGAGCTGCTGGCGGAAACGCTCCCGGCCGCGCCCCCTTCCGGCTGGCCGCTGCTGTCGCGGCTGCCGGCACAGCTCGCTGCGGACCCTTCAGCCGCCGCTTGGCGGTCCCTGCTGCAGCAGGCGCACGAAGAGCTGCGCGACCGCTTCCTCGCCGAGGAGCCGGTCGAGGAGCTGGTGCATGCGCGCGCCGCGCTGATCGATGCGGTGCTGCGCGAGGCCTGGCGCACGGCCTGCGCGGCGCACGACAGCTGGGCACTGGCCGCGGTCGGCGGTTACGGTCGCGGGGAGCTGCATCCGTATTCGGACATCGACATCCTGCTGCTGGTACCGCAGCCGCCGGACGGCGCCGGCAGCGCCGCAGTCGAGCAGCTGGTGACCCTGCTGTGGGACATCGGGCTCGAAGTCGGCCACAGCGTGCGCACGGTCGGGCAGTGCCGCGAGGAGTGCGTCGGTGACGTGAGCGTCATGACGACCCTGCTCGAGGCGCGCCTGCTGGCCGGAAACGCCGCGCAGTTCGGCGCCATGCGCGAGGCGCTCTCGCCCGAGCACATCTGGCCGGTGAAGCAGTTCTTCGAAGCCAAGGTGCGCGAGCAGACCGAGCGGCACCTCAAGGCGAACGACACCGCCTACAATCTCGAGCCCAATGTGAAGACCGGGCCGGGGGGCCTGCGCGACATCCAAACCATCGCGTGGGTCGCGAAGCGCCACTTCGGCGCCGACACGCTCGATGGACTCGCCACCCACGGGTTTCTCACACCCGCCGAGCTGCGCCGCCTCAAGCAGGCCCAGGCCTTCCTGTGGAAGGTGCGCTTCGGTCTGCACACGCTCACCGGACGGCACGAGGATCGCCTGCTGTTCGACCATCAGATCCGCCTGGCGCAGGCCTTCGGCTACGAGGACGCCTCCTACACCCTCGCGGTCGAGCAGTTCATGCAGCGCTACTACCGCACGGTGATGGACGTGAGCCTGCTGAACGAGCTGCTGCTGCAGCTGTTCCGCGAGGCGATCCTCTCCGAGAGCGAGCCGCCGCGCCCGCTCAACGCCCGCTTCCAGGTGCGCAGCGGCTCGCTCGAGGCGGTGAGCGAGGAGGTGTTCGCGCGCACCCCCTCGGCGCTGCTCGAGCTGTTCGCCCTGCTGCAGCAGAATCCGGACATCCGCGGCGTGCGCGCCTCGACCATGCGGGCCGTGGCGCGGCACCTGTGGCTGATCGACGAGGAGTTCCGCCAGAACCCGCGCCATCACCGTCTGTTCCTCGAGATCCTGCGCTCGCCGGTCGGCGTGACGCACGAGCTGCGGCGCATGAATACCTACGGGGTGCTCGGTCGCTACATCCCGGCATTCGGCCGCGTCGTCGGGCGCATGCAGTACGACCTGTTCCATGCCTACACGGTCGATGCGCACACGCTGTTCGTGGTGAGCAACCTGCGCCGCTTCGCCATCCCGCGCTACGATCACGAGCTGCCCGAGGCCTCGCGCGTGATGCAGGGGTTGCCGCGCAGCGAGGTCGCCTACCTCGCCGCGCTGTTTCACGACCTCGCCAAGGGGCGCGGCGGGGATCACTCGGAGCTCGGCGCGGTGGACGCAGAAGCCTTCTGCCTCGAGCAGGGCCTGTCGCCGTACGATGCGCGCCTGGTCGCCTGGCTGGTACGCAATCACCTCGAGCTGTCGATCACGGCGCAGAAGCAGGACATCGGCGACCCGGCGGTGATCAACGCATTCGCGCGCAAGGTGGGGGACGAGACGCATCTCGATTACCTGTACGTGCTCACCTGCGCCGACGTGCGCGCCACCAACCCCAAGCTGTGGAACTCCTGGAAGGCCTCGCTGTTCAGCGACTTCTACCAGCGCGTGAAGCGGGCGCTGCGCCGCGGGCTCGAGAGCCCGATCGACCCCGAGCACCTGGTGCGCGAGACCCAGGATGCGGCGCGGCGGCTGCTGCTCGAGCGCGGCGTCGCGGAGCACGATATCGCCGCCGTTTGGACGCGCTTCACCCAGAGCTATTTCCTGCAGCACTCGCCCGAGGAAGTCGCCTGGCACACGCGCCTCTTGTCGGAGCGCGACCCCGGCTCGGACGAGCCACTGGTGGCGCTCGATGCACGCAGCGTGCGCGGCACGACCGCCGCGCTGATCTTCGCGCGCCCGCGGCGGCACGGATTCGCGCGCACCACTGCGGCGCTCGATCAGCTCGGGCTGAACATCGTCGACGCGCGCATCACCCCGACCGGCGATGGTTTCACGCTCGACCTCTATCACCTGCTGGAGGACGACGGTGCCGCGATCACCGACAGCGACCGGCTGGTGGAGATCGAGCGCGCCCTGTGGCGCTCGCTGCAGGGGCCGGCGGATGCGCCGTTCGCGGTATCGCGCCGCGCGCCGCGCCAGGCGCGCATGTTCCACACTGCTACGCTGATTGCTGTCAGCGTCGATGAGCGCAACCGCCGCTCGGTGCTGGAGCTGACCGCCGGCGACCGCCCGGGCCTGCTGTGCGAGGTCGGCCAGGTGCTGATGCAGGAGCGCGTCGAGCTGCACGCCGCCAAGATCATGACCGTGGGCGAGCGCGCCGAGGACGTGTTCTATCTGACCGATTTCGACAACCGCCCTCTGAGTGCCGCGGCCGCCGAGCAGCTCAGGGAGCGCCTGGTGCAGGCGCTCGATGAGCGCCAGGCGGCGCTGCGTGCGCCGGCCGCGGTGACACGGCGCCCCTGAGCGATGTGCCGCCGGGACGGTGCAGCATGAGCGACCCGACCGCTCTCAAGTCCATCATCGATGCCGCGTTCGAGCGGCGCGCCAGCTTGAGCCCGCAGAACCTGCCGCGCGAGCTCGACGGCGCGCTGGAGGAGTGCCTCACGCTGCTCGACAGCGGCCGGGCGCGCGTGGCCGAGCCGCGCGAGGGACGCTGGGTGGTCAACGAGTGGCTCAAGAAAGCCGTGCTGTTGTCCTTCCGGGTGCGCGACAACGCCGTCGTAAACGCCGGCTTCACGCGCTTCTATGACAAGGTACCCCTCAAGTACGCCGCCGCCGACGAGCAGCAGCTGCGCGCCGGCGGTGCGCGCATCGTGCCGCATGCCATCGTGCGCCGCGGCGCCTACATCGCGCCGAACGTGGTGCTGATGCCGAGTTACGTGAACATCGGCGCCTATGTCGGCGAGGGCACCATGGTCGACACCTGGGCGACGGTGGGCTCGTGCGCCCAGATCGGCCGCAACGTGCACCTCTCGGGCGGGGTGGGCATCGGCGGGGTGCTCGAGCCGCTACAGGCCGCCCCCACGATCATCGAGGATGACTGCTTCATCGGGGCCCGCTCGGAAGTCGTCGAGGGCGTCGTGGTCGAAGCCGGCGCGGTGATCTCGATGGGTGTCTTCCTCGGCCAGAGCACGCGCATCTACGACCGCGCCAGCGGCACGATCCTGCAGGGGCGCGTGCCGGCAGGCTCGGTGGTGGTGCCCGGCACGCTGCCCGCCCCCGACGGCCGCTACAGTCTTTACTGCGCGGTGATCGTCAAGCGCGTCGACGCGCAGACGCGCGCCAAGACCTCGATCAACGAGCTGCTGCGCAGCACCGACGCGACTTAATTACGTTGCGCCGCCGCCACGGCCGGCGGCCTCTGGGGCAAGTCCCAGCTGCGGCGCGCGCTGAGACCGCGCTGTGACCGCCGTTCGACTGACCGCGTAACCGTCGGCCCCTGAAGATCGTCGTCGTTCGCAACAACGACCAGCGCGACAACCGATCAGGGACCAGGCTACATGCTCAACGGGATTCTTCGCCGCAGGTGCGTGTTGTTTGTATTCACTGCGCTGACCGCTTCGCTCCAGGCACCCGCCCAGCAGAAGACCGGACCGGGCATCAGCGGTGAAGAGAGCCTCACCTGGAAGGGCATCACGCTCTATGGCGTCATCGACATCGGTCTCCAGTACGACACGCACAGTGCGCCGTTCACTCCCTACCGGCCGTCCGCCAGCGGCAACATCGTGCGCCAGAACAGCCGCCAGTCGGTCACCGGTCTCACCCCGAGCAACATGGGCCAGTCGCGAGTCGGCCTGCAGGGCATCGAGGCCCTGAATGATGAGTGGTCGGCCCTATTCCAGGTGGAGACCTTTTTCAATCCGCAGTCGGGCGAGATCGCGGATTCTTTGAAGTCGCTCGCCGTGAACAACGGTGTACCCCTCAACAAGCAGAGCGTCGGCGTCGATGGCAGCTCGGCGGGTCAGGCCTTCCAGACCGCCTATGTCGGGCTGCAATCGCAGCGGTTCGGCACCCTCACCTTCGGTCGTCAGGTCACACTGCTCTCGGAAGGCGTCATCAAGTACGACCCCAACTACTACGCCTCGGCGTTCGGCCTGCTCGGCGCGTCAAACACGTATCCCGGCGGCGGCTCCGGGGAAGACAACCGGCTTGACTCCACGGCGAAGTACCTGGTTAGCTTCGACGATCTGCTGCATCTCGGCGCTCTCTACAAATTCAACGGATCCAACGGCTCGGCCAACACCGCCTTCCAGGCGGATATCGGCGCCGATTACGCGCGCGCATCCGTCGATGCGTATTATTCCAAGGTCAACAGCGCCATCACCGCGACCTCCCTGACCGCCGCTCAGGTCGCCAAGCTTCCCGCACTGGGTTATTCGGTATCGAATTCTCTCGCGGCGACGATCTCGGACAACACGACCTATGCCCTGATGGGCTTGTACAAGTTCGAGCGACTCAAGCTCTCTGCCGGTTACGAGTACATCAAGTATGCCGATCCGAATACGCCGTTGAGCGCCGGGTTCATCGACATCGGCGGTTACGTTCTGGCGTTCGTGAGCAACACTGCCTATGAGAACTCGAAGATCGTGCAGGTCTACTGGGCCGGCGTCCGTTACACGGTCGTTCCCAAGCTCGAGCTGACCGGGGCTTACTACGGCGTCCATCAGAGTGCCTACGGCAGCGGAACTCAGGCGGGCTGCTCGACGAATGCGCACAGCGTTTGCAGTGGAAACCTCGAGGCTTTTTCCTTCGACGCCGACTACCGCTGCAACGCGCACTTCGACGCCTACCTTGGCGCCATGTACAGCGGGGTGCACGACGGTGTGGCCAACGGCTACCTTTCCACGACCAACATCAACCCCACCATCGGTGTGCGCTACAAGTTCTGAGATCGGCCGCGGCCGCGCGCGCGCTGGCCGTGAGCGAGAGCTACGGCCTCAGCGGTCCTTGAGCCGCAGCACCGGCGCCCCCTTGCGGGCGCGCGGCCGGCGGCGCGCCTGGCTCGAGATCGGCCGGAAGCAGCGCGCGGCACGCGCCTGGATCTCGGCATCAAACGTCCGGTAGGCACGGATCAGCTGCCGCCCGAAGGGGGTGAGCTGCGCCCCGCCCCCGCCGGCCCCGCCCTTGGCCGTCACCGCAACACGCTCGTGGAAGCAGCCGTTGAGACTCGCGAGCAGCTGCCAGGCGCGCCGATAGCTCATGCCGAGCTCGCGTGCCGCCTGCGACAGCGAGCCGCCACGCCCGATCTGCTCGAGCAGCGCGATCTTGCCCGGCCCCACGGCCTCGTCACGGCCGAAATCCACCCGGAAGCGGACTGCTGGCGTCGGCATGAGGCACCTCCGGATTCGATTCTAGCGCACGGCTTCGGGGAAACGACGAGATGCGGACGTTGGCGGCGCCGCGTTGCTTGAGCGTTGCCTAAGACCTCCATCTGCAGGCATGCTCGCTCGGCATAGCGTTGAGGTGCCATCCACCATGCAGTTTGGATTTTCAGCACACCGGGTAGCGGTGATCGGGGTGTTGTCCGTCGCGATCAGCGTCGGCGTCGGGCTCGCTCAGGCAGATGACCCTTGCGCAGCGTTCACTTGGGATGTTCGTCACGAGCGCACCCTGTTTGACCACGAGCCACAGACCCTGGCCGCGGGAGAGACGCTGGAAAGCTCGCCGACACTTCGGACCGAACGACTGTATCAACTGCAGCTCCGGCGACAGACGCAAGTCACGTTGGTCGCCTCGCCCGGCAGGAAGTCTCCGACCGAGAGTGGTTATGCAGGTCTTGCCAACGTTACCGTCGACACCGCCGGGGTATATCGAGTCGCCCTTGATCAGCCGGTCTGGGTGGACGTGTTCGCAAGTGGCCACCTCGTTCGCGCCAAGGACTTCCAAGGGCGCCCCGGCTGCAGCGCTCCCCACAAGATTGTGGAGTTCGAGCTGCCAGCCCGAACAGCAATAACACTGCAATTCAGCGGGGGCAGCGCCCCCACACTCAAGGTTGCCGTGACCCGGTCTCCCACCCAGGAATCATAGCGGCAAGCCGGTCGCAGACCGGCCGTCGAGTTCAGTCGACACCCACGATGACGTGATCGGCCTTGATCAGCGCGTACGCGCGCTGACCCTTCTTTAACTTCAGCCGCTTGGCCGAGTTGGTCGTGATCACCGAGACGATCTCCACGCCCTTGGCGATACCAATCGTTACTTCGGTACTGACGGGACCGCGAGTGATGCGGCTGATCGTGCCAGTGAGTGCATTTCGAGCGCTGAGCTTCATGGCCCCTCCGTGCTTGCTCAAGTGAGCGTTGCAGTGTCCCACTTCCCCTGACGTGTGTGCCAGTAATCGATTTCCCGAGCCGCATTACCGATGCCGTTCCAGGTCTGCGCGCCTGTCCGCCTTGCCCGCGAGCGTCCTGAACGGTGTTGTTTTTGTCCGGTGCCATTACTTGCATATTCGGTGCAAAGCTGGTATCGCTATATCCACACAAACATAACGAAGTCTATCTGCGACCTATGTCTCGAACCGTGCTCGGCCTATGGCTGCTATGCCTCACGATGGCTGCTTCGCGGTCAGAGGCGGACGTGCAGCAGCCGCAGATTCTGGTATTCGCCGCCGCCTCCCTTACCGATGCCGTGCAGGAAGCCAGCGCGGCCTACGAAAAGACTGTGCGGGTGACGGTCAAGTCATCGTTTGATTCGAGTTCGGTTCTCGCGCGCCAGATCGAAGCCGGCGCGCCGGCCGATGTGTTCTTCTCGGCGGACACGAAGTGGATGGACTACCTGCAAAGCCGCAACCTCATCCAGGCGGCGAGCCGCAAGAATGTCCTGGGCAACCGCCTGGTGCTCATCGCTCCAGCCCAAAGCCAGATCCAGCTCAGAATCGCGCCGCACTTTCCACTCGCTGCGGCACTCGGAAAAGGCAGACTTGCGACCGGCGACCCGGATTCGGTCCCGGCCGGCCGCTATGCGCGCTCGGCGCTGACGAAACTCGGCGTTTGGGACGAGATCGCCCCCCGCCTAGCGCCTGCGGAAAACGTCCGCATCGCGCTGCTCTATGTCGCTCGAGGTGAGGCTCCGCTCGGCATCGTTTATGCGAGCGATGCGCTCGCCGCTAAGAGCGTGCGCGTGGTGGACACGTTCCCCGCGGACACTCATGAGCCGATCGTTTATCCGATCGCGTTGACAAAGTCTGCGAAAGCCGAGGCGGCCGCCTTTGTCGCTTATCTGGCTGGTCCGCAGGGACTCCAACTGTTCAGCAAGTACGGCTTCACGGAGGCCCCGCGGTGAAGATGAGGTTCGGGTGATTTCGCTGTTGTAACGGCTTGTTCCAGGGGAGAATCGGGATGCGGTCGGTCTGGTGGTGCGTCCTTGCGGCGCTTGCTTCAAGCTTAGTTTTGACCCCCGCGGCGCATGCCGCCGATGCTCCAACCGCGCAAACCGCAGGCTGTGCGAGCGCCGAGGAGTTCTTCGCCACCGATTGCCCGCTGACCTGGCACGGCATCACCCTGTACGGCGCGTACGACATCGGCGTGGGCTACGTCAGCCACGGCTTACCGGAAAATGCCTACAACTATGAAGGCGAATCGCTGGTCAACAAGAACGGCAATCACCCCCAAGCCCTCATTGCGCCGAACAACCTGTCGCAGACGGGTCTCGGCATCAAGGCCAGGGAAGAGTTCATGCGTGGCTGGGCCATTGTGTTCAACGCTTCGACCGGCATCAATCCGCAGTCCGGCCAGTTCGCCAACATGGCAGCCACCAACACCAGCAACAACGGCCTCCCCAGGACCAGCTATTCGATCACCGGTGACGGCGCGCGCGCCGGCCAAACCATCAATGACGAATTCTATGGCGGTGTATCGTCCGCGCAGTTCGGCACGCTGACCTTCGGTCGGCAGCGCGCTCTCGGTACCGATGCGATGCTCGCTTACGATCCGGCGGCCGGCGCCTATTCCTTTTCGTTCATCGGCTACAACGGCCTGATGGCCGGCGGCGGCGACACCCAGGACACCCGTTGGGACAACGCCGCGAAATATCGCATCGCCTATGGTCCGATCCATTTCGGCGCGATGTATAAATTCAAGGACGGTTCGGGCGGCTGCTACTCCGCCTCCGCGGCCTGGACTGCTGCCAGCTGTACGCCGGAATCGGTGCACAACGACGCCGGTGGGCTCGACCTCGGCGGAGAGTATGGCAGGTTCTCCGCCGACGTGGTCTACCAACATGTCTTCCAGGCGATCAGCGTGCTCAACCCCTTGTTGGGGCCTGAGAGCCTGACGCAGCCCTATCAGTCGACTACCAACAGCATCAATACCAACCCCATCAACGGCGCCAATCTGGTCGGCACGACCAACACCGAATATGGCATCGTGACCGACAACACCGCCGTTATGGTCGCTGCCAGATATACCTGGGACCCGTTCAAGTTCTTCGGCGGCTACGAGCACATCCGACAGAATAATCCGTCGGAGCCGTTGGGCGTTGGCGCCACAGCCCAGGGCGGTTACCTCCTGAGCGGCGTCGAAGACAACAATCTTGATTCGACCAAGGTCGTGCAGGTCTACTGGACGGGCGTGAGATATGCCTACGACAGCAAGACCGACCTCACTTTGTCCTACTATCGTGAGCAGCAGAACACCTTCCGCGTTCCGGGGATCTGCTCGCCGCAGGCCGGGTACCGCAGTTCCTGCTCGGGCTACCTCAACGAGGGCTCGCTCTACCTGGATCATCATTTCACCAAGCGTTTCGATGCCTATGCCGGCATTGCTTATTCCAACGTTTATGGCGGTCTGGCCATCGCCATTCCGCACAAGCCGGGCGTCCCCTATTTCTACGACAACAACGTTGCCCCGACAGTCGGTGGTCGTTTCACCTTCTGAGCGTTTTCCATGAAGTCCAGCGCAGGGTGCGTCACGGGCGCAGGGAGGCGCCGGGCTTCGCCGCCGCCGCGCGCCGCTGCGTGCGGCGTACGGCCTGCTGCTTCACGAGCGGCTACTTCAGCGGATCGCTGCGGCCCAGCGTGCGCTGGAACATGGCGATGACGGCGGGCTCCGGCCGGTGTATGGGCGGCAGGGCCTGGTAGTTCTCCCAGCCGCCCCCGAGACTGCGATAGAGCTCGATGAACTCCTCCGCGGCGGCCACCTGGGTGGCGGCGAACTGCTCCTGAATGTCGTACTCCTGACGCTCCGCATCCACCACGTTCAGGTAGTCGGTGAGACCACGCTGGTAGCGCTCGTTGGCGAGTGTGACGGCGCGCTGGCTGGCCGTCAGGGCGGTTTCCAGCTTGCCGAGGCTCACCTGCTGTGCCGCGTACAGCCCGGCGTTGCTGTCGACCTCGCGCACCGCCTCCTCGATGGTCTTCTTGTAGTTCACCAGCAGCGCGCGCGTCTGCAGATCGGCGATCTCCACCTGCGCATCGAGCTGGCCGAAATCGAGCAGCGGCCAGAGCGCTCCGGGACCTGCCGACCAGATGTGCTGCCCGATGATCGGCAGTCCGGGTGCGTCCTGGCGCTGAAAGCCGATCGAGCCCGAGACGAACAGCGAGGGGAACAGGTTCGCAGTGGCGATGCCGATGCGCGCGGTCGCACCGGCGAGCTCACGCTCGGCCTGCTGAATGTCAGGGCGCCGGCGCAGCAGCTCGACCGGCAAACCGACCGCGACCGCACCCGGCACCGAAGGCACCATGGCGGTGACGCTGAGCTCCTTCACCAGGTCCTCCGGGTAGACGCCCAGCAGCACCGCGATGGTGTACTCGGCGGCGCGTACCTGCGCATCGACCGGCGCGGCCTGCGCCTCGAGCGTCGCCAGCTCGCGCGTCGCCAGCGTCACGTCCAGCTCGTTGGTGATGCCACGCTCGTAGCGGATGCTGACGATGCGCAGCGACTCGCGCAGCACGCCGACCGCCGCCTGCAACACCGAAGCGCGCACCTGCAGGCCGCGCAGATCCACGTACGCGCGCGCCACATCCGCGATCACCGAGACGAGCACGCTGTTACGCGCTGCGCGCGTCGCCTCGGTATCGTAGCGGGCCGCTTCGATCTCGCGCCGGTACCTGCCGAAGACGTCGAGCTCCCAGATCGCATCGAATCCGCCCACCTCGTTGATGTGCTCGAGGCCCGCGGTGTTACTGGCCGAGATCTGCGCCTGCGGCGCGCGCCCGCGGGCGAGATTGCTGCCGGTGCCGCGGCCGCCACCGCCGGCGGCTTCCGCCTCGGGCAGCACCGTGCCGATGATCGCCGCCTCGAAGGTGCGCGCCGCCTGCAGCCGGTCGAGCGCGATGATGACGTCGGGATTGCCGTCGATCGCCCGGTCGATCAGCGAGTCGAGCTCGGGATCCTTCAGCGCGTGCCACCAGCCCGTGAGATCGACCCCCACTGGCGCGGGTGAGGCCGCGCCCGCGGGCGGACTCGCCGGAGTCGCAGCGCCCGCGGCCTCCGCGAAGGCGCCCGGGGTGGGGACTTTCGGGGTACGGTAATTCGGACCCACCGCGCAGCCGGTGACGAGGCTTATGCCCAGCGTCAGCAGCACAGCGATCAGGCGCGGGCTCACGCGACGCACTCCGTCAGCGTTCGGCGGTGGCC
>DASPPI010000120.1:0-2478 GCA_035625615.1 Steroidobacteraceae bacterium
TGCCACCGCCACGGCCGCCTCGGCGCCGATGCCCACCACAGCCCATCACCGCAGCGCCCGCCGCCTGAGCAGCTCGAGATTGATCCGCGAGATCTCCACCCTCAGCGCCTCGCCCTGGCGCGTCGCCTCGACGTGCTCTGACCTAGAAGAGTGGATAAGGCCGAGATCGGCGCTGACAGTCCGGAAAGCGAGCGTCAGAGGGGACTGAAGTCAGTGTCAGTGCATCATTACGGGGCCAGCGTCGCTGTCGTGATGCGGTATGACACACGCACAGTGCGGTTCGAAGGCGAATCGGCGCAGCCTTGAGTGTCACCCGGTGACGGTGCGAGGCTACTGTGCGAGGTAGACGGCGAGGGACGTGGGGGTGTCAGGGACCGAGCGCGTAGATCGCGTCGAGCGTGTCCTGCAGGACCTGGCGGTGAGGGTAGCCTGCTGGGGGGCGGAGGATCAGCCGGCGGGCGGTCCGCACGATCCGCAGCGGGATGCAGAAAAACAGGTTGCGCAGCGCCTTGCCGTGCCGGCGCTGCGGCTTGGCGTCGGGATCGCTGGACGCGCCCGCGGCCGGGGACACATCGCAGCAGAAGGCGGTCAGGTTCAGCGCTGTGAGCGCGGCGGTCAGCCACACGCGGTTGGCGTTCTGATCGCCGGATGGCAGGTGCCGCAGCGCCTGCCCGAGCTTGGTGTCTTTCAGCCGCTCCTCGACCTGCGCGCGGTGGCGGTGAAAGTACTCGATGAACAGTGGGTGTGCCCAGTGCAGGTCGGTGAGGATGAAGCTGTAGCCGTAGACCTCATCGAGCTGCCCGTCGAGCGCGAGTTGCAGCTGCTCGGGGTGGATCGTCTTTAACCTGCGGGAGCCTTTCAGGCGGGCGATCTGCGCGGCGCTGAAGACGGTACGACGGATGATCAGCCGTAACGGCTCGTGCTTCCACCCCTGCGGCGTGTAGGTCGTGGCGGCGACCTGCGCGCCCGGCATCTCGAGCGCGTCCTGCCAGGCGTCCTCGTCGATCTCGGCGAGCGCCTTCCACATCGCCTGGTTTCTGGGCACCGACACGGTGAAGCACGCCCGCTCGGCGCGCAGCGCGGCCAGCAGCTCGAGTTGGTAGTAGGCCGAGTCGATCCTGAAGCACACCGGCCCGCGGCGCTGTAGTGGATCGTTGCTCGTGGGCAGCAGCGAGATCGCCCGCCGCACGATCCGCGCGCACTCCGCGCCGGTGAGCTTCTCGCGCGCTCCGGAGACCAGCTCCGTTGTCAGTGTCCGCCCGGTCTGCGCCCAGAACGCCGCATGCGGCGCGTATGACATCTGTCCCTGGCGGTTGCGAGCGGCGCCCTGCTTGTGACGGCCGTACACCTCGATCTGGGTGGCATCCAGATCGATCGTCGCAGGCTCATGCGAGCGCTCGCGCCCGGACCGCCGGTCAAGCTCATGCCCGGCGTCGGCGAGCGCGCGCTCGATCCGCTGACAGTGCACCCGCCGGAAGTCCTTGGCGCGCTGCAGCGCCGCCGGCACCGACGGCGTTTGGTCGACGATCCGCAATGGGGCGCCCGCCTCGTCGGCCCGGACCTCCTGCAGATCGCGAAAGCACGAGCCGCCAGCCAGCTGACACTCGGCCAGCGCCAGCACCAGCTGCGCCGGCGAGGCACCCCGGCGACGGACCTTCACCGCGCGCGCCCGACGCTCCCGCGCCAGCTCACGATCGATCCGCCCCTCCACGTCAAGCGCCCGCGCGAGCTCACCCACGACCGCCAGCCCACCGAAGCGCATAAGCGAGGGATCAGGCTCGCCGATCACGATCCGTCCGGGCGCTCTGCGACGCTTACCGCCATCACCCGCAGGGTGATGACCTCCAACTTCGCTGGCGGGCGTGAACACCTCGCCAGCGTTTCACACAAGCCGGACGGAAACCCCCGCGATTGCGGGGGTTTTTGGTTTCAGGGTGTACGCGTTAACACGTGCTTAACCGAATTTCGGACCGTCAACCCTCGGCCTATCCACTCATCTAGGTCTGAGCCTGAGCGAACGGACGATCAACCACTCCATCAACCTGCTCTCGCAGATCCTCGACGAGGCGATCCGGCGCCCCGACCTGGACCTCGCCGCGAATCCGGCACGAGACCGGAAGCTGCGGGTGAAGGTTCCGAAGACGAGACCTCGGGATTGGCTCGAGCCCGACGAGGTAATGAGCTTGCTCGAGGCCGCCGAGCAGATCGACAACCCGGTCCGGGCGGAGACCGCGCGCAAGGCGCAGGAGGTACGAAGGCTTCGCGACCGCGAGAAGCTGACGATCAAGCAGATCGCCGAGGAGTTGGAGATGAGCGAGGGAGGGGTCTGCTGACTCTACGAGCGCCGCCGGGTGCCGATCGCGTCACAGCGCAGAGCGATCATCGCGATGCTGACGGCGAGCGGGACCCGGAACACCGAGCTCTGCAGCCTGTGCTGGCGGGATCTCGATTTCAGCCACGGCAAGATCCGCGTCCAGG
>DASPPI010000121.1:0-10719 GCA_035625615.1 Steroidobacteraceae bacterium
GGGATCTTGATGATCACCATGCGGTCGAGCAGCGCTTCGTTCTCTTTCTCCTGCAGGAACTTGTGGAACTCGGCGAGATTGGTGTGCGCCAGGATGGTCTCGTCGAGGTGGATCAGCGGGAAGCGCGAGACCTTGACGTTCTTCTCCTGTGTCAGGGTCAGCAGCAGGTAGAGGAACTCGCGCTTGACCTTGAGGATCTCGATCATCTCCAGCACGCCGCGGCTGGCGGCGTACACCGCGCCCGACCACGACCAGGCGCGCGGATCACCCTCGTCGCCGATCTGCGCGACCTTGGCGAGGTCCACCGAGCCCACCAGGTCGGCGATGTCCGCGGTGGTGGGGTCGTGCGGGGCGTAGGTGCCGATCCCGACACGGGAAGCCTCGGCGAGGAATACGCGCTCCACCGGAACGCGCACGAAATCGCCCTCGAACTCGCGCTCGACGAAGTCGCGCGCCCACGGCGAGAGCTCGCCCTGGACGTGCACGCCGAAGCGATCGCGGAACTCCGCGCGCAGGCTCGCGGGTATGAGATTCAGCGGGTTCTCACGCAGCGGCGAGCCGCGGATGGCGTACAGCGCGCCCTCATCGGTGCGGCTGTACTCCTCGAGCCCGCGCTTCAGCAGGATCGCCAGCGTCGACTTGCCGCCCGAGGGTGGCCCGAGCAGCAGCAGCAGGCGCCGGCCGACGTCGGAACCGGCTGCGGCGGCCTTGAAGTAATCGACCACGCGCGACAGCGGCTCGTCGATGCCGAACAGCTCGCGCTTGAACAGCTCGCGCGCGCGCACGTTCTCGGACGCGTCCGGCTGCCCCGCGCGGCCGTGCCAGCGCAGCATGTCCCAAACATACTCGTGACTGCTGCGTGCGAGCGCGCTGGGATTGGCGGGCAGAATGTTGGCGAGAAAATCACCAAAGGTGCCTTCCCAGCGCTGCGCGCGATGCAAGCGACTGAAGGAACTCAGCGTCTCAATGAAATTCGCAGTGCTGCCGTTCGAACTCTGGTCAGCGGCGAGCGGTCGCATCGTCCTTCCCTCCCGTTGAGCTCATCGATCCCGATCCTGGCCGCCGCCATGCCGGCGCCGCCAGCGTGATAGTTAACTTAGTCCCAACGTTGCGCACAATGAGTGACGGCCTTCAGATCCTGATGCACCCGTTACGTTAAGACGGTCACAGCAGCGGATTGTTCACTCGAAGCCGCCGCAGCGCCAGCGCGCTTGCCGTCAGTCGCGGCGACGGCGGCAGCGCATGGCCTTAAGTGGCTGATTGCCAAGCGCCGCGGCGCACCGCGGTGGTGCAGGAGCGGTGCGCCGGCACCCGATTGGGGCTGTGGTAATCTCGCATTCAGCCGCGGTTTGGGTTGCGCCGCGCCGGTGTGCCGTGCTCGGTGATGCCGATGCTGCCGGGCGGCGAGGCGGCGGCGCCGACGATGCTCTCCACCGCGGGCAAGCGCCGGCGGCGGCGCCGACGACGCTCACCACCGCAGGCAGCGCACGCCGCGCGCGCCGATGCGCCCTGCCGCGACGACATTCGTCAAAGCGAGCAGTGCTTCAGAGTTTGTGACCTGCCGTCGCGCCGTCCCGACGCAGTCTGTCGTTATTGTGAACTAACGCACTGCGGAGCCGGAGAGCCTACATATGCTGCAACGGCGAGGCTTTCCGCGTTGCGGCGGCAGGCTCGGTCTGTCGCATTCGCCGCGGCTCCACGGATGGGCTCGCTGAATTGACCGTCGCCGTTGGAGACACGCCACGTGGCCAGTGTAACTTCCGCCTCCCGCAGCTCTGCAGCTGCCACGCCGGTTGGCGCGAGTGCCCAGCCAGGCGCGAGGCCGGCGGCGGACGTCACGGCCATCACCAGCCACGACGATTTTCTCCTCGAGCTCGGCCCGGCGGTCGGCGGTCAGGCGTCCGTGCACCCGGTCGATTCGCTCGAGGCGGCGTTGGCGCGCATCGCCGCCAGCAAGCGCGGTCAGGTCCTGGTCATCGACGCGCGCGGGATGCGCGACGTGCCGGCCGCGGTGAACGCCGCACACGCCAAGGCGCCGCGCGCCGTGGCGGTGGTGTTCGTCGAAGGCGCCACGGAGAGGCAGCTCGGCGCAGCGCTCAAGGGCACCAAGGTCTTCGCGGTACTGCCGATGCCGATCGAGGTGCGCAAGACGCAGGCCGTGCTGGCAGGCGCCATCGCGGAGTCGCTCGCCAACCAGCGGGGCGCCGCTGCCGCGCCGCCCGCGCCGCTGAGCATCGGCGCATTTCACCCGCAGGCTGCAGACGGGCGCGCTGCCGCAGCCGCTGGCGTACGCCAGCGCTGGATGCTCTGGGTCGCGCTGGCAGCGCTCGCCGTGGCCCTCGCCGGTGGCGGCTGGTGGTTCGTCGCGCGCGGCCGCAGCGCCTCGGCGACGGTGGCCCCCGCCGGCGGCACGGCTGTGGCATCCGCCCCCGACACCCGCATCGCGCACGGCAAGGTCGACGAGCTGCTCGAGAAGGCGCGCCTCGCCATGCACGAGCGGCGCTTCACCGAGCCGCCCGGCGACAACGCATTGCTGTACTACCGCTCGGCCGTCGCTGCGGATGCCGGCAACCGCGAGGCGCGCGACGGCCTGGACCGCGTCGCTACCGTGCTGGCCGGCCGCTTCGGCGAGGCGCTCAACGGCGGCCGCTTTGACGAGGCCGCCTCGAACCTCACCAACTTCAAGGCCGCGGCGCCCGGCGACGCGCGCGGCGGCGCTCTCGAGCTGCGGCTGTACTCCGCCGAGATCGGCCGGGCGCTCACCGATGGCAATCTCGACCGTGCCGCCGCGCTGCTGCACCAGGCGCAGCAGTCGCCCGCCATCCCCGCCGAGCAGATCGCCCGCTGGCGCACCGACATCGCGCGTCGCCAGGAAGACGCCACCGTGCAGCGCCTGGCGGGGCTGGTCGGGGATCGCATCCACGATGGCAAGCTCATCGACGGGGACGACAGCGCCCGGGCGTACCTGCAGCAGCTGCAGGCCGCCGCGCCGGCCAACGTCAACACCCAGCGCGCCGGCCACGAGCTGCTGGCGGCCTGCCTGAGACGGGCGCGCGAGGCGGCGCTGGGGCGCAACCCCGCCGACGAGCAGCGCTGGCTGGATGCCGCCCGCACCCTGGGCGCGAAGCCCGCGGACATCGCCGCCGTGCAGCGCGAGGTGGCCGGCGCACGGCTCAAGACCGCCCTGGCCGAGAGCGAGCGCCTGCTGCGGCTGGTCCGCGACCGGCTGCAGGACGGACGCCTCACCGACCCCGCGCAGGACAGCGCCGCGTTCTACCTGACCCAGCTGCAGTCGAGCGATCCGGGCAACGCCGGCCTGACGGACGCGAGTCACCAGCTCGCCGCCAGGCTCCTCGAGCGGGCGCGCGCGGCGCTGGCCGCCGGCCAGTCCGCCGACCCCGACCTGGCGCAGGCGCAGCACTGGGGTGCGGATCCCAGGGACGTGCTCGCCGTGCAGCAGCTGCAGGACAAGGCCAGGGCCGCGAGCGCCGCCGTCGACCCGGCCACACTCGCGGCGAGTCTCAAGCGTACGCGCTACACGCAGCCGGATTACCCACGGAATGCGCTCAAGCAGAGTCTCAGCGGAGCAGTGACGCTCGAGTACACGGTCGATACCCGCGGCGCCACGCGCGATATCCATGTGGTCGAGGCCGCACCGCCCGGCGTGTTCGACCAGGCGGCGATCAATGCCGTCAAGCACTGGCGCTACGCGCCGATGATCGTGAACGGCGCCGCCGTCGCGGTGCCGGTCAGGACCCGCGTGCGCTTCGAGCTCCCCAACTGAGAGCAGGAGACCCGCATGGCCTTTGCAGGGACCGAGCGTCGCCGCCAGCTGGTAACCGCCGGCATCGGCACGGCGTTGATGCTGGTCATGGGGGCGGTGCTCATCATGGGGTTCCGCCTCGCTACGCACATGCGCGCCGACATCACCGCGCTGCAGACGGCGAGCCGGTTGCAGACCTACCCGGAGGAGATCTCGCGCCAGCTGAACACGCTGCGCGACCGGCTGGAAGTGCGCGCCTACGCGGGGCAGGCGCTCGCCGACCTGCAGTCCACCGCGAGGCGCCTCGACCATGAGCTGCGCCAGCTCAACGGCTCCGGCGCCATCGACGCGCCGCAGCTCGGCCGCGCGCTGCTGCTGTGGCATCAGTACACACCGGTGATCGATCCGGTGATCTCCTTCACCGGTCAGCCGTACCTGGATTCCGACACCGCCGGCAGCGCACTGTCGCGCGAGGGCCGGCAACACTACGTCGAGGTCAAGCGCGCGCAGCTGTTCGCCGCCGAGAACGCCCCGGCCCTGCAGGAACAGCTGGGCGGGCTCGCCACGAGTCTGCAGCGCACCGCCTCGGACGCCGCGGCGCGGCTGCGCACCCTGCTGCTGGCGGGCGTGCTGGCCGCCCTGGTGCTGGCCGCCGCCGCCGCCTATTTCCAGCTCACGCGCTCGCGGCACGAGCGCGCGGCGCGCGACGCGCAGGAGCAGACGCGCGACATCCTGCGCACCGTGCGCGAGGGCTTCTTCCTGCTCGACGCCAACTACCGCATCGGCACGGTGTGGTCGGATGCGCTGACACGCATGTTCAGCCGCAGCGACTTTGCCGGCCTGTCGTTCGAGGAGCTGCTGAAGGACCTGGTGCAGCCGGCAACGCTCACGACCGCCACCAAGTACATCAAGCTCCTGTGGGGTGATCGTGCCCACGAGAGCCTGATGAAGACCATCAATCCGCTGGGCCAGCTCGAGATCACCATGGACAACGGGCGCGGCGGCAAGGAGAGCCGTTACCTGCAGTTCGACTTCCACCGCGTCATGGGTGCGGAGGGCATCAAGCACGTGCTGTGCTCGGTCGGCGACATCACCTCCAGCGTGCTGCTCGCCCGCGAGCTGCAGGAGTCGCAGGAGAACGCCAGCGCGCAGCTCGACATGATGCTCGGCATGATGCACGTCGATCCCCTGCAGCTGGTGTCGTTCCTCGATACCGCGGAGATCGGCCTGAAGCTGGTCAACACCATCCTCAAGGAGCCGGCGCGTACCGACGCCGAGTTCCGCAAGAAGCTCTCCGGCCTGTTCCGCGAGCTGCATTCCATCAAGGGCGAGGCTTCGGCGCTCAACCTGAAGAGCGTGGCCACGCGCGTGCACGCGCTCGAGGACATGGTGAGCGAGTGCAAGAAGAAGCCGGAGCTGTCGGGCAACGACTTCCTGCCGATGGTCTTGAAGCTCGACGATCTGCTCGCGCACCTGCGTGGAGTGCGCGAGATGGCGGCGCGCCTCACCGTACTGAAGGATGCCCTTCCCGGGCCCGCAGCGGCAGCCGCCGCCGCCCCGCCGGCCCCCGCTCGCGCGGTCCCGGTCACCACTGCCCCGGCACGCGCCGCCGCCGCCGTGGAAATTCCCGCGCCGGCCGGCGCGGCCGACGACACGCATGAAATCGCCGCGGCGGCGCCCGCCGCGAAGCCACCGCCGCCGGCCGGCAGGGCACCCGCCGCGTCCGAGCGCCAGTTGCGCCGCGCGGACGATCTGTCGCCCACGCTGCAATCGCTCGCCGTCCGCCTCGCCCAGGATCACGCCAAGCACTTCAAGCTGACCACTACCGGGCTCGCCGAAGTGCCGGCCGCGTATACGCCGACGATCAAAGACTGCCTCATCCAGATGCTGCGCAACGCCGCCGTGCACGGCATCGAGGCGCCCGAGGTACGCCGCACGCTCTCCAAGGCCGACACCGGCGCCGTGCACATCGACTTCCGCAAGTCCGCGGAAGGATACGAGCTGGTGTTCGAGGATGACGGCGCCGGAATCACTCCGGAAGCACTGAAGGCGGCTGCCGTGAGGCGGCGCCTCATCACCACGGAAGAGGCTGCCGCGATGGACACGCGGTCGGCCATGGCGCTGATCTTCCGCCCCGGGTTCTCCACGCAGGAGGAGATATCCATGGACGCCGGCCGCGGCGTCGGCATGGATGTCGTGGCGCGCAGCGTCTACTCGCTCGGCGGCAAGATCGGTGTCAGCACCCACCCGGGCAAATACACCCGCTTCAAGATCGTCCTGCCGGCCGCCGAGGCCGCCAGCAGCGCGGTCGCCTGAAACCGACGGAACTCACACATGAGCAGCAACGGCTCGCCAACGAGCGGCAACGGCAAACGATCCCTGAAGCTGATGATCGTCGACGACTCCAACATCATGCGACGGCGCATCGAGCGCTCGCAGCAGTTCGAGGAGCTCGAAGTGGTCGGCACCGCCGGCGATGGCGAGGAGGCGCTCGAGCTGTTCAAGCGCACCGACCCGGACGTCGTGACCATGGATCTCACCATGCCGCGCATGGACGGCATCGAGTGCATCGGGCGGCTGGTCGCGCTCAAGCCCGCCGTGCGGATCCTGGTAGTCTCGGCGCTGGCCGACAAGGCGACCGCCGTCGAGGCCATGGAGAGGGGGGCCAACGGCTTCCTCAACAAGCCCTTCACCGACCGGCAGCTGAACGAAGCCATCGCCGAAGTCATGCGCTAGCCGCCTGCCGAGGACGCACCACTATGCTGTACGAACAGGAACTGAAGACCTTCGTCGAAGGGACGACGAACTTCTTCGAGGTCGCCGCGCAACAGCCCGCCTCGATCGGCTCGCCTTACCTGATGGAAGGCCCGCCGGCGGTGCACGAGTACACCGGCGTGATCAACATCTCCGGCAAACGCGAGGGGGTAGTGTACTTCACCGCCCCGAAGGCCATGCTCACGGTGCTGCTGATGAAGATGCAGGAGAACGACTTCAGCCACGAGACCATGCGCGATCTGGTCGGCGAGGTGGCCAACACCATCTCCGGCAACGCGCGTCGCGACTTCGGCCGTGACTTCGTCATCTCGGTGCCGAGCGTGCTGACCAACGAAAAGCCCGAATTCACGCACAAGCCCGGCCAGCGCTCGTTCATCATCCCGATCAACTGGCGCAGCCACTCGGCGAAGCTGGTGGTTTCACTCACCTGAAGGGGCAGCGTCGGCCGCCTGGTCGCTCCGCAACCGGTAGCCGAGCCCGGTCTCGGTCACCAGGTAGCGCGGCTGGCGGGGATCGGGCTCGAGCTTGGCGCGCAAGTTTCGCATGCAGACGCGCAGACTCCGCGAATCATCCTGCCGCTCCGGACCCCATACCTCGCGAATCAGCTGCCGCTGCATGACGATCGAGCCGAGATGGCGCGCCAGGCAGGCGAGCACGCGGTACTCGAGCGGCGTCAGGTGCACCTCGCCTGCGGCGCCGTGGGTCTCGCGGCGCGCCAGGTCGACGCGCAGCGGGCCGAACTCGAGCAGCGCCACGGCAGCGGCGCCGCGCACGTCGCGCCGCAACGCCGCCCGCAGCCGCGCCAGAAGCTCGGGGGCGCTGAAGGGCTTGGTGACATAGTCGTCCGCCCCGGCATCGAGCGCGGCGATCTTCTGCTCCTCCATGGTGCGGGCCGAGAGCACCACGATCGGCACCTGCGACCAGGCGCGCACCTGCCGGATCACCTTCAGGCCGTCGCCGTCGGGAAGCCCGAGGTCGATCAGGAGCAGGTCCGGCTTGTGGCTGCGCGCCTCGATCTCGGCGCGCAGCGCGGTGTCGGCCTCGACACAGCGGTAACCCTGACTCACGAGCAGCGCCCGCAGCACGCCGCGGATAGCCGGCTCGTCCTCGATGACGAGCACCTGGTACATCGCCTGTGTCATGCGGCCGGCTCTTCCGTAGCGGGCAGCGCGAAGACGAACCGCGCGCCCCCGCCCTCGCGGCGCTGAGCCTCGATCTCACCGCCGTGGGCGCGCACGATCGCCTGGCAGATGGCCAGCCCGAGGCCGACTCCGGCGACCGTCCCTTCGCCGCTGCCGCGCTGGAACTTGTCGAACAGCCGCGCCGGATCCCCCGCCGGCAGGCCGGGACCTTCGTCGTCCACCGTGACGCGCACGAAGTTGCGCTCCGGCTCGGCGACCGCGGACACCACCACGCGCGTGCCGGGCGGGGTGTACTTGGCGACGTTGTCGAAGAGATTCGCGAACACCTGCACGATGAGCGTGGCGTCCACCCACACCGGCGGCAGGTCCGCCCCCAGGCGCAGCTCGACGGGGTGGGTCGCGAGCTTGTCCGCGTTGCTCGCGAGCGCGCTGCCCACCAGATCATCGAGGGTCTGCCAGTCGCGCCGCAGCGCCGCCTGGCCCGACTCGAACCGCACCAGGTCGAGCACGTTCGAGACGAGCTCCGACATCTCGCGCGCCTTGGTCTCCACCGAGCGCGCCAGCTGCACGCGCGTCGTCTCATCGAGGCCGCCGCCGTGCTGGGCGAGCGTGCTGCCGGCCCCGGCGATCACCGCGAGCGGCGTGCGCAGATCGTGCGAGATGGAGGCGAGCAGCGTATTGCGCAGCGTCTCGCGCTCGGCCGCCAGGCTCGACTGGTGGGCGATTTCCGCCAGGCGGGCGCGCTCGAGGGCGAGTGCGATCTGCCCGGCGAACGTGCCGAGCAGATGGCTCTGCTCGGGCAGCAGCACGCGGCGCGGGTTGCTCGGCAGCACGGCCAGCACGCCCACCGTGCGGCCTTCCTCGCCCAGCGGCACGTACAGGCCCTGGGCGGCGGGCAGCGTGTCCGTTCCGAGTCCCGCCCGATGGCCGTGATCGGCCACCCACTGCGCCACGGCCAGATCGGCGCGCCGGAAGGAGCTCTCGAGCGGGGGCTCCTCGGGGTAGTGCAGCTTGCCATCCGCCGCCGGCAGCAGCACCACCGCCTGGCATTCGAACACCTCCGCCACGTGCCGCACCACCACCCGCGCCATGTTGGCGAGGCCGCGGGTGACCGCGAGCTCACGGCTCATCGCGTACAGCAGCGAAGTGCGCCGTTCGCGCGCACCGGCTACGCGGGTCTGCTGGCGCACGCTCGCGGTGAGCGTGGCAATGACCAGCGCAATGGTCAGCATCGCCCCGAAGGTCACCAGGTACTGCACGTCGGAAACGGCGAACGAGTAGCGCGGCGGCACGAAGAAGAAGTCGAACGCGGCCACGTTGAGCACCGCGGTCAGCGCCGAGGGCCCGCGCCCGAGCCGCAGCCCCGCCACGGTCACACCCAGCAGGTAGATCATGACCAGATTCGACAGCTCGAAATGCGGGTATATCGCGAACGCCACCAGCGTGCACAGCACGGTGGTGGCCGCCGCCCAGGCGTAGCGATCCCAGTGCACCGCCGGAGTCGCCGCGGTCGCGGCAGCCGCTGGCTGCGCCGCGGGCGGTGCCGGCGGGCGCGCGGCCCCGATCAGGATCACGTCGAAGCCGCGTGCCCGGCGCACCAGCTCGGTGGTGGTCGAGGCGCGCAGCCACGCGCGCCAGCCGCGCCGCTTCGGCGCTCCGACGACGACCCGCGTGGCGTGGCGCACGCGCGCGTACTCGGCGATGGTCGCCGCGGCCGAGGGGCCGTCGAGGGTGACGCTCTCCCCGCCCAGCGACTCGGCCAGCCGCAGCACCGCAATGCGCCGGTTGCGCTCGCTCTCCGACAGTCGCAGCAGCGCCGGAGTCTCCACATACACCACCACCCACTGCGCATCGAGCGCATCCGCCATGCGCTTGCCGGCCCGCACCAGCTCCTCGGCCTGGGCGTCGGGACCGACGGCGACCAGCACGCGATCGCCGGCGATACGTGCCTGGAGGAGATCCGCCGGCAGGGCGCGCGCCGCCGCCTCGACGCGATCGGCCACGCGGCGCAGCGCGATCTCGCGCAGCGCCATGAGGTTCTGCTTGCGAAAGAAGCGCTCGATGGCGGTGCCCGCCTGGTCGGCGACATACACCTTGCCCGCATGCAGGCGCGCGATCAGGTCATCGGGCGGCAGGTCGATGAGCTCGATGTCGTCGGCCTCGTCGAACACGTGATCGGGCAGCGTCTCGCGCTGGCGGACACCGGTGGTCTGGTAGATGAGGTCGTTGAGGCTTTCCAGGTGCTGCACGTTGACCGTGGTCCATACGCTGATGCCGGCGGCCAGCAGCTCGGCCACGTCCTGCCAGCGCTTGGGGTGCCGCGGCGCCGGCTCGCCGCCGGTCAGGTTGGAATGTGCCAGCTCGTCGACCAGCAGGATCTCGGGACGGCGCACGAGCGCCGCATCGAGATCGAACTCGAGGCGCACGATGCCGCGATAGCTCACCGCCAGCGGCGGCAGCCGGGTGAGCCCTTCGAGCAGTCGCTCGGTCTCGACGCGCCCGTGCGGCTCGACATAGCCGACCACGACGTCAGTGCCGCCGGCGCGGGCGCTGCGCGCGGCTTCGAGCATGGCGTAGGTCTTGCCGACGCCGGCGCTGGCGCCGAAGAAGATCCGCAGCCGCCCGCGGCGCTCGCGCGCCTCCTCGGCCTTCACGCGCTCGAGCAGCTGGTCGGGGTCAGGCCGGACTTCGGCCATGTGCGGGTCACTTCAGCGCGGCGGGTGCCGCTTCACATCCCCAAGCTACCTGCGCCCTCCGTGGCAATCAATGCCCGCACAGCGCCGAAGAACTGTGACGGCTGCACTGTTGCGCGGCGGCTCTTTCAAGCGTGATGGCGCCGATGCACCGCAGTGCGTTAGCCCTCATCACGCTGCGCCGCGAGCTCGCGGCGCGTTATGCCCGCATCAACCGCCTGTGGGTCACGGCGCGCAATTCCTACCGCCGCCTGCACGAAGCTCCGGTGAAGAACCTGAGTGCGCTGCGCGCGGCCGCGCAGCGTCTCGATGAGCTCGCGCGCGGGCGGGCGGCGCTGCGACGCGA
>DASPPI010000122.1:0-16048 GCA_035625615.1 Steroidobacteraceae bacterium
GACGCCGTAGAGGTTGGCTGCGAACGGCTTGCCCGTGCGGCCCACCCCGCACTGCACCTCGTCGAAGATCAGCAGCGCGCCGACCTCGTCGCAGCGCCGGCGCAGCGCTTCGAGGAACGGCGCGCCGAGGTCCACCGCGCCTGCCAGCCCCTGCACCGGCTCGACGATCACCGCGGCGGTCTGTGCCGTCACCTGCGCGCGCACCGCGGCCAGGTCGCGCCGCGCGATGAAGCTCACCTCGAACGGCGTGCGCGGGAAGCCGTACCACTTCGTCGCCGCGCCGAAGGTCACCGCGCCGGCGGCGGCAGTGCGCCCATGAAAGCCGCCCTCGACGGCGGCGATGTGCGCGCGCCCCGTCAGGCGCAGCGCGATCTTGAGCGCGTTCTCGTTGGCCTCCGCCCCGCTGTTGACGAAGAACACGCTCACGAACGGCAGCTGCGCGAAGCGCACCAGTCGCTCGGCGGCGCGCGCGCGCACCTGCATCGTCACGGCGTTCGACTGGAACTGGCAGCGCTGCGCCTGGGCGGCGAGCGCCGCCGTCCAGGCGGGATGGCCGTAGCCGAGGCCGGCCACCGCGTGCCCGCCGTACAGATCGAGCACGCGCTCACCACGCGCGTTGGTGAGCCACACGCCCTGCGCCGACACGACTTCCAGCGGGTATTGCGCGAACACCGGCGCGAGGAACTCGTGTCCGGGCCGTGCCGCCGCGCGCGCCGACGCTTCCGGCATACGCTCTCCTCTCAGGTCCATCCGGGTGCCGGCGCGGTGAGTCCCGAGATCTCCGGCAGGCCGAACATCCGGTTCATCCACTGGATGGCGCCGCCGGCGGCGCCCTTGGCGAGATTGTCGATCGCGCACAGCACCGCGACCGTGCCGCCGCGCGCGACGGCGGAGAGGTGCGCGTAGTTGCTTGCGGCGACGTCCTTGACGCGCGGCGCCGCGCTGGCGACGCGCACGAAGGGTGCGGCGGCGTAGAAGGCGCGCAGCGCCTCGAGCAGCTGGCCGGTGTCGAGCGGGCGGCGCAGCGCCGCCTGCACGGTCACGTGGATGCCGCGCGCGAACGGCCCCGACAGTGGCACGAACGCGAACTCGGCCTCGACCCCCGCGGCCGCACGTGCGCAGGCGGCGACTTCCGGCACATGGCGGTGAGTGAGCGCGCTGTAGCCGTAGAGATCGCCGTGGCGCAGCGGATGGTGCGTGCCCTCCACGGGCCGGCGTCCCGAGCCGGTGCTGCCGGTGACGCCGCTCACGAACAGCCTGGGGTCGATCAGCCCCCCGGCGAGCAAGGGCACGCTCGCCAGCAGAATCGCCGTGGCAAAGCAGCCGGGATGGCCGACGTGGGGCGTCGCGAGCTGCCCGAGATGCTCGGGCAGCGCGCAACTGAACTGCGCGAGCCGCGCCGGCGCCCCGTGCGGCTGGCCGTAGACCGCCTGATAGCCCGCGGCCGTCGCGTAGCGGAAGTCCGCGGACGTGTCGACCACGCGCGGCGCAGCGCCGGCGCGCTCGGCGGCCGCGAGCAGCCGGTCGACCAGGGCCGCCGACACCCCGTGCGGAGCTGCCGAGAACAGCGCGCTGCGCGGCGCTTCGCACAGGAGCTTGCGCACCTCGCTCTCGTAAGCGAAGCGCTGCTCGCCGTAGGCGCTGGCGAGATGCGGGAAGGCGCCCGCCACCGGCTCGCCCGCCTGGCTCTCCGACATCACCGCCGCGAGCCTGAAATCCGGGTGCAGGGCGATGAGCCGCAGCAGCTCGCCGGCGACGTAGCCGGTGCCTCCGAGGACCACGGCGGGGATCGGGCTCATTGCACCGCCGCGACCTTCAGTCCGAGCGCCTCGATGACTCGATCGCCGAGCGCGGCGCCGTTGCTGAGCGCGTTGAACGCCGGCACCAGCATCTGCGTGGTGATGATCTCGACCCCGACGTGGTTGTCGGTGGCGGGCCCGGTGACCACGCACGGCTCGATGTGGAAGCGCTCGCGCAGCAGCTTCACGCCACCCCAGGCCGCCACCGGGTCGTTGGCCGAGAGGATCACGGCGGTGAGCACGGCACGGATGTCCGGGCACTCGAGGATGGCGTCGACGCCGTAGCTGCCGAGCAGGCCGTCGCCGAGCTCGAACACCAGTGCGTCGGGTTTGCCGGCGGCGAGCTCGGTGAGCATGGTGCGCGTGAGTGCCGGCCCGTTGGCGCGCGTCGTGGTGACGATACCGAGGTCGGTGAAGATTGCGCAGCGGCGCGCGCCGGCGTCCTCCATGGCGAGGATGTCACGCCGCAGCGACACGCCGGTGGCCTTGAAGGCATCGACGATGAGCCCGCGGTGGCGCATGCGGGCGATGAGCGCACAGGCGGCGGCGGTCTTGCCGGCCTCCATGCAGGTGCCGGCGAGCGCCACCACGGGTACGCCGCGCGTGTCGAGCGCGGCGCCGGCATCGAGGCGCTTGCGGCCCACGCGCGCCGGCACGCCGATGCGCTCGCCGAGGTAGGGGAAGTTCAGCGCCACGCCGAGCACGCGGCAGTCGAACGGGCGGCCCTTCTCGGGATTGATGGAGTCGCACAGCCCGAGCACGCCGCCGATGTTGAGCATCTGGATGACATCGCCCGGTCGCAGCGCCGCCGGCACGTGGCCGGAGTAGCCGAACAGGGCCTGGCGGTGCCCGAGGGCGCCGGCGACCACGTCGCCCTTGCCTACCTTCGCCATGCGGCCGCTGGTGAGCTCGAGGGTGTTGTAGGTCGTCTTGTTGGTGAGCACCTCCACCACGACCACCACGCCTTCTTCGGCGGGGATGTCGGCGGCGATGCGCACCTCGTGCGACAGGCCACAGGCCTGCGTCACCGAGGCGAGCTTGTCGACCACCACGCTGCGCATAGCGCTCACCATGTCAGCGCTCCCCGGAGGAGTCCGCCCGGCCCCCGGCGCGCCTGTGGAACACTCCCGGGAGTGCGGCGATGCGCGAGAAACCGAGAGCGTCGGCGGCCGACCATTCACCCGCGGCCTCGCCATACACGCCTCTGGAGGCCGCCATGAGCGAGAACGGCGAGTCCACGCCCTCGATGAAGAGGCTCCCGGTGCGCAGCAGCAGCCGCACCTCGCCGGTGACGCGCTGCTGCGACGAGGCGAGCAGCGCCTCGATGTCGCGGCATACCGGGTCGAGCAGCTGGCCCTCGTGCACCAGGTCGCCGTAGGGCTGCGCCACCAGCTCCTTGATGCGCTGCTGCCGCGCGGTAAGCACCAGCTTCTCGAGCTCGCGGTGCGCACTCAGCAGCACCTCGGCCGCCGGCGCTTCGAACGCCACGCGTCCCTTGGTGCCGATGATGGTATCGCCCAGGTGAATGCCGCGGCCGATGCCGAAGGGCGCGGCGAGCGCTTCCAGTGCCTCGATGAGAGCGGCCGGCGCGAGCGGGCGGCCGTCGAGCGCCACCGGACGGCCCTCGCGGAAGCCGAGCACGTGCCGCTCGGGCGGACGCGGCTGCACGAACGCCGCGCGCGTGAGCAGCCACGCGTCCTCGGGGAGGCTGCCCGTGGAGGTGAGGGTTTCGCGGCCGCCGATGGTCACGCCCCACAGTCCCCGGTTGACCGAGTAGCGCGCGCCGCTCGGCGGGACCGGCAGCCCCCGGACCTTGAGGAACTCGAGCTCGTCCTCGCGCCGGAACGCCTGATCGCGCACCGGCGCGAGCACCTTGAGATCGGGCGCGAGCGTACGCAGCGCCACCTCGAAGCGCACCTGGTCGTTGCCGGCGGCGGTGCAGCCGTGCGCGACCGTGTCGGAGCCGAGCTCGCGCGCCATGCGGGCGATGGTCTGCGCCTGCATGACGCGCTCGGCACCGACGCACAGCGGGTACAGCTGCCCGCGGCGCACGTTCCCCATGATGAGAAAGCGCAGCACCTGCTCGAAGTAGTCGGCGCGCGCGTCCACCTGGTGGTGCGCCACCGCCCCGAGTGCGCGCGAGCGCTCGGCCAGCGCGCGCGCCGCGGCCGCATCGATCCCGCCGGTGTCGACGGTGACGGTGATCACCGGCCGCTGCTCATGCTCGGCGAGCCACGGCACCAGGAAGGAGGTGTCGAGGCCGCCGGAGTAGGCGAGGACGATGGCGGCCGCGGGCCGCCCGGCAGTGGGGGTCATGGCTCAGATCCGGAACAGCGCGCGCAGGCGCGCGATGAGCGCCTCCTGGGCGCGCGCGCTGGCGGTGGCGATGAAGATGGTGTCGTCGCCGGAGATCGTGCCGGCGACCTCGGGCCAGGCGCCCTTGTCGATGGCGACCGCGACGCTCTGCGCGGCGCCGATGGTGGTGCGCACCACGGTGATCGAGGGCCCCGCGCGCCGCAGCTCGCGCACGAACCGCGTGAGCGCGCTGAAGTCGCCGTTGGCGCGCGTCGCCTCATCGGGCGGCAGCACGTAGCGGCCGCTCGCCTTGAGCACGCCGAGGTCGCGCAGGTCGCGGCTGATGGAGGACTGGGTGGCCCCGTGTCCGGCCTGCTTCAGCAGGCGCACCAGCTCCTGCTGCTTGCGCACCGGACGCGCGCGCAGGATGCGCACGATCGCGCCGCGCCGCTCGAGCTGCTGCGCATCGGTCAGCACGGCAGCGCACCTCGTTGCATAAACATGCACATATTGTGCATTTTAATGCACCAGCCTGCAAGCGTCAGCCGGCCGCCGCCACGATGGAGGTGATGCGGTACGGGCCGGTGAGCGGCTTGCTGACGTAAAGGACGTACAGTCCCGTTCCGCCCGAGTGCTGCTCCGGGTCTGCGACCAGCAGGGCGTAGCGGCGCCGCAGCAGCGTGCCGGAGAGACGCACGATGCGGATGATGGCGGCGGTCCTCATCTGACCGGCGCCGATCGCCGCGCGCAGCCGCGCGCGCGTCGCGGCGGAGGTGGCGCTCGGGACCGGCCCGGGATTCGCGCCGTCGTTGCCGCAACAGCTGGCCTGATCGAAGCTCGTGGTCGAGGCGGCCGCCGCCTGCCAGAGCTGCACGATCGCGAGGAACGCCGCCGGGGACACGTCGTAGGTCTCGGTGTACCCGGGCGCCGCAGGCGCGGGATGTGCCGGCGGGCAGTCTTCGCCCGCGAGCGCCATGCGCACGGCATCGCCGCGGTCGTAGCGCTGCAGTCGTGCAGCGGCGCCGCTGCCCACCTTCACCAGCCCATGGCTCGAGTAGCTGCACACGCTCGCGTGCCGGCTGACGGCGCTCTCGCCGCGGTAGCGCGGCGGCGCCTCGGCGCCGGCCGCGCCGGGTGCTGCGGGCGCGCTACACACCGTCACGCGCTCATCGCCCGAGCGCCCGAGCCAGTCGCGCACCACCTCCGGCGCGCCGGCGCCGCTGCGGGTGTAGGTCTGGCACGACTCGGCCGCGGCTTGTCCCCGCGCGGCACCCGACAGCGCCAGCAGCAGCGTCCCGACCAGCAGTGTCCCGACGACAGGAACTCGCACCCGCCCTCCCCTTGCCCTCAGCCGCCCCGGCGGCCTAGTTCCTCTCGATGGTGTACACCAGGTCCGCGCCGTAGGCGGTGCCAGCCTCGGTGCGGATCGTCCAGTGATCCCCGAGCGTATAGCGCATCTTGAAGACGTTGAGCTGCTCGGTGAGGCTCACCCCGTAGCTGACGTACAGGCGCGGCGAGAGGTAGTGGCCGAGCACCAGCGAAGTCTCGTTGGCGAGAGGATCGGTCTCGAGGCTCACGTCGGGAAGTCCCACGTGCGAGCCGAGCTCCGCGGCGACCAGGGCGGCACCCTGCCCGAGGGCCGCGTTGCTGCTGTTCTGCGTGGACTGCAGCGAGCCGCCGGCGAGAATCAGCGAGGCGATCTGCGACTGCGGCAACGGCGGATCGGAGAAGAAGGAGATGTGCGGCTGCGTCAGTGTGCCGCGCACGTTGACCCCGGCGGTGACGTCGGGGAACTGCTTCTGGGCGCGCACGTCGATGCCGGGGTCGTCGATCGGCCCGCCGCCGAACAGCAGCCGGCCGCGAACGATGTCGAGCTTGCGCGCGTAGGCAAGGTAGTTGCCCTCGGCCACCGACAGCTCGCCGTTGCCGCGCGTGATGGCATCAAAGCCGCTGCGGATGGTGACGCTGCCGGTGAGGCGCGCGGTGAGCCCCATGGCGTCGAGGTTCACATGGTCGCCGAGAACGAGCGTGATGGTGCTCTCCACCTCGAAATGCTTGGCAGTGTCCGGCGAGTCGCTGCTGACAATCACCTCATCGGGCGAGGCACGCACCGCGCTGGTGATGTCCTTGGGCTGTATCTTCGCGTACGGTACGGTCACCTTGCCGCTCACCTCGATCTTGCGCCCGGTGACGATGAAATCGAGATCCGGCGAGGCATCGATGCGCGCTTCCGGCACGTCCGCCACGCGCAGGTCGCTGCCCTCGAGGTGGAACTTGCCGTACGGCAGGAGATTGCGCCATTCGAGGTGGCCGCTCGCCGCGACCGCGCCCTTGCCGGCATGCGCGCTGCCGGTGAAGTCGATGCCCGCATCGCTGAGGCGCGCCTGCATCATGATCTGGTGCAGGCCGAGGTTCACCTGGTAGATGTCGATCTCGCCGTCGTCCACCTTGATGAGGCCGGCGACGCGCGGCGCGCCGAGCGTGCCGGCGAGCTGGATGTCCGCGTCGAGGCCGCCGGCGGCGCGGTCGATGTCTGCGACATAGAGCGTGATCAGGTCGAGGTCCGAGGTGCGGGCGTGCAGCTCGCCGCTGAGCGGCATGTCCTGCCAGCGCACGATGGGAATACCGGGCGAGGCCCCTGGCGGGTTCGTGCGTTGCACCTCGAGCCGGCCACGAATGGTGCCGATGCCCCCTTCGCCCAGCTCGACCTGCGCACTGATGAGCGCCGGGGTGGCGGTCGCCGTGATGGTGCCCGAGCCGATGCGGGTGTGGCCGATCTTGTGGCTCGCCAGCCGGTGATCGATCGCGGCGTCGGCGAGCTGGGCATTGAGCGTGCCCTGCACCGGCGTCGTCGCCCCGCCCGACAGGCGCGCCAGCGCACTCACCGTGCCGAGGTACTCCACCGCCGGCGTCATGCCGGCGGTGAGCGTGTGCAGCGGCAGCTCGTTCGCCATCACGGTGGCGGACCACGCCGCCGCCGTCCAGTCGGCATCCGCGCACATGCTGCCCGGCGTGCCCACCAGGCACAGCCAGTCCACGCGGGCGTGCGCGGGCGACAGGACCAGCTCCACCGGCCGCTCGAGCGACAGGTGCAGCTGCTCGCTGCCGTTGATTTTCAGCGCCTCGAGATGGCCGTTGAGCGTGCCGTGGGCGTACGGGCCGCGCGCCTGGGCCGTGACCGCGAGTCCGGCGGCCACCGCCGTGAGCTGCAGGTCGTAGGCCGTGGGCGGACCGCGCAGGCTGAGCACGACGGTCTCGAGCGTGCGTCTCTGGTAGCCGAGCTGGTGCAGCCGCACGTCGACCCTGGACTCCTGCTGGATCGCGGCCGGATTGAAGTTGACGTCGGCGTCGAGCGTGGCGAGCGTGACGCCCTGGTACTCGAGGTCGCTGCCGTGCGCCGTGGCGGTGATCGCCGGATCGGCGAGCGTACCGCTCACACTGCCCGACGCCTTGAGCGTGCCCTGCGCGCCGGTCGCGAGCAGGCTGAGGTCGCGCGTCGCGAGCGCAAAGCGCAGGTCGAGGCGCTCGTCGACATGGCCGTCGAGCGCGAGGCTGGTGGTGCCGAGCACCACGCGCACGTCGCTGAATCCCCAGGTCGGTCCCGCATGCGTCACCGTGCCCGCACCGCTCGCAGGCAGTCCGCGGAGCTTGCCGGTGAGGCCGCTGACGGAGGCGCTGAACTCGCCCCGGGCGTCGAAGCCGCGTCCCGAGGCATCGAGCGCGAGGCTCACGCTGCCCGGCAGGTCGGGCTGCAGGGCGGAAGGGTCGATCCCGGTCACGCGTCCGCTCACCGACCAGGTCTCGACCGGCGACCACACGACGCTGCCGCTGACGCTCGCGTGGCCGCCGAACAAGTCGACCTCCGCCGTGTCGAAAGCGAAGCTGTCCTTGCCGAGCGTGCCGCGCACGTCGACGGGCATCACCGGGAGGTCTGCCGCGCGGGCGCTGCCCGTGAGGTGCACCGTGTAGGGCAGCACGCCCGCGAGCGTGAAGGCGCCCGCGGCGCTGCGCACGGCGATCTCGCGGCCGGTGAGCGGCCAGCGGAAATCGTCCCAGTCGCCGCTCAGATCGAGCCGCGGGCCGTTGTCGACGATGGCGATCGTGCCGGAAGCGCTGGCGCGGGCACCGGAGGCGACGTGGCGAGCGTCCATGCGTTGGACGGTGAGCACGTGCTGGGCGTAGTGACCGGTGAACCGCGTCTCGAACTCCCCGGCACGCAAACCGGTGGGGTTGAGCGCTCCCTTGGCAGTGAAGCCTTGCTCGTCGTAGGAGCCGGTGAGACGCCCGGTGATGCGCCCGAGCGGGCTGTTCACGCCCCAGGGAGTCAGGTTGAAATCCTGCACCACGGCATCGCCCACCAGGTGCCAGCGGTCGGTGAGATCGAGCGCCTGACCGGTGACATCGGCGCGGAACGGACTCTCCAGGTGCGCGACGATGTTGAGCGCGTCGAGATTGCCCCGCGCGCTGCCCTCGAGCGTCCAGTGCGGCTGACCGTCCGGGACCCAGTCGACGTGCCCCTTCACCCGCATGCCGAGAGGATCCTCCGCCAGCAGGTCGCCGATGGCGTCGACGTGCGCGCCCTCGAGCGTGACGGTGGCCTGGAAGAAGCGGATGCGGCTGTGGCGGATGACTGCGGCGCCGATGATGTCGCGGCCCTCCATGCGAAAGCCGTTGTAGACCGTGAGCGTGGCGCGGTCGACGTGCGCTTCCTCGGGGCTGATCATCAGCCAGCGCGGCAGGAAGGTCGGCGGCCCGGGCGTTGGGGGCGTGGTGCGGCGCTTCACCTCGATCAGGGCGCTGCGCACGCGGCCGCGGATCACGCGGATGTTCTGCAGCATGAGCGGCGCGAGCGCGACCCGCCCCTCGATGCCTTCGAACGTCAGGTGCACCAGCTCGTGATCGATCTCGACGCGCTCGACCTTGAGGCCACCGGCCACGGTGCCGCTGACACCGCGGATGATGAGCTGCACCGGTCCGAGCTGCTGCGGGATGTGGCGCACCACGAACTCAAGTCCCGCAGTCGTGAACAGCGCCGACCAGATAAGCGCCGCCGGCGCCACGATGGCGGCGGCGACCACTACGCAGGCGAGAATGAGCAGCAGGCGGCGCATGGCGAGGCGGCTTACAGCTTCGGCGAGAAATTGATGTGCAGGCGCGGGCTCGCGGTCACCGACAGCGGCTGGGCGACGTCGATCCCGAGCGTCATCACCGGCAGCCGTACGCGCAGGCCGATGCCGACCGAATACTGCAGGAACGGCGTGCAGATCGGCCCCTGTCCCGGCGCGCCCGGCAGGCAGGCGGGCTTGGCGAAGCTGTTGAGGGCGTTGCCGTAGTCGACGAAGGTGGCGACGCCGAGGCTTCTCGGCAGGTCGCGGATCACCTCCACGGTACCGGTGATCACGTCCTTGCCGCCGACCTTGATGTAGTCGGCCACCGCCTCACAGGTACCGTTCGGGTTCTTGAGGTACTGGCCCTGGGCGTTCTGGGTGCACACCGCCTGCAGCGGCGACAGATCGTTGTAGGCGAAGCCGCGCACGCTGTTGTCGCCGCCGGCGAAGAAGCGGTAGATCGCCGGCAGTGAGCTGAAGTTCGACACCAGGGTGGTGCCCACCTCGTCGCGCAGCAGCAGATGCCACTTCGATCCCATGTGGAACACCCGCTCGGCCGTCATGTGCAGCTGGATGAAGTTGGAATCGGAGCCGAGCGCCGCATGCGAGCCCTTGATCTCGGCGAAGAACGGATGCTCGAACAGCGGTTCCCCGAGATAGGACGGCGGCACCGACGCCAGGTCGAGCTCCGGCACCACCAGTCGCTGGGTCTCCGAGCCGTTGATGTCGTCGCTGGTTGTGTGCACGACGTTCGCCTGCCACAGGTACTGCATGCGCCCGGCGACCTCGGTGAAGCTCGGGCCGGCCGACTGGGTGATCGCGGTCACATCGGCCAGGGTCTTCTGCTCGATGATGGCGTTGAGCGACACGTTCTCGAGCGCCGGGTCGCCGACCGGGATTCGGTAACGGCTGCGCACGGCGTAGCGCTGCACCTGCGAGGCCTCCAGCTGGATGCTGAGCGTATGGCCGAGAGAGTTGATGTGGCGGTCCTCGAAGCCCACCGTGCCGCGCGGCCCGGTGTCGGTGGCGTAGCCGGCGCCGAATGAGTAGCGGTGACGGCGACTCGGATCGGCGCGGATCTTCACCGGCACGGTGAGTGCCTGGCGGTCCGGGTCCCCGGGCTGCACCTCGAGGTTGGCGAAGTACTGCGAATCATCGAGCGCGAACTGGGTACGCAGCACCTGGGTGAGGTCGTAATACTCGCCTTCCCGGTAGCGCAGGTAGCGACGCACCAGCTGGTCTCTGACGACGTTCTGCTCGATGGTCGTGACCCCGAAGCGATAGCGCTCCCCGGTCTCGAGCTCGAGCGCGATGTCGGCCTTGTGGGCGGCTGGATCGACCACCAGCTCGTTGCGGACCAGCTTGGCGTCGAGATACCCGTAGGTGGCGGCGGTGCGCTGCAGGTCGCCCTTGATGGCCTCGTACTGCGCATGGTTCAGGCGGTCGCCGGGGCGCAGCGGCAGGCGCTGCAGGATGCGCTGGAACAGCGGACTGCTCTCACCCGGACCGTCGACGCGCACCTGCAGGTGATCGATGAGCACCGGCTTGCCCGGGTTGATATTGATCACGACTCGCCAGTTGTTGTGGCCCTCGTCGGTGACCGTTGAGTCGACCTGCGGGTCGTAGTAGCCGAACGGCCTCAGCGCATCGTCCACCTCGCGCTCGACGCGGTTGTGCAGCCGCCCGACCGTGTCGGCATTCAGGTCCGCGCCACCCTTCTGGTAGCGTTGGAAGCTCAGGTAGGCGAGCACGTTCGCCCGCAGCTGCTCGTCGACGCCGCGTACCTCCACGCTGACTCCTCCGGCGGCGTGCGCCAGCGGCGCGAGCAGCAGGCACAGCGCCAGCCCCGGGGCCCGCCTGTGCCATCGACGAGCCCGCGGCAGGAAGTTGCGCTGCGCCATCTCACCCGTGCGACCAGAGGAAGTCGTTTGAATTCTAGAGCCTTACGAACGCAGCCGCTTGCGGCTCGTGTGGTGAGAGTCGCCTTCCCGCGTACGGGTTCCGTTCGCCTCACGGCCACTCGCCGGCGTTCAGCCGCAATTCAGTTTCGCCGGCCGCCGCACCCCGTGAGTCGAAGCGGCGCTCGGCGAGGTACAGCCGGCCGTCCGGATCGAGCAGCACGACCGTCGAGCAGCGCGTGCCGTAGCCCGCGTGCAGCACGAATGGCGCGGAAAGCGCCCGGGCCCACTCGGGCGGCAGCCCGCCGGTGTGCGTGAGCTCCGCATCGGCCGCCTCAGTGCGATCGGCCAGCAGCGCGAACAGGCCGGCCGCCGGCGCCGCATCGCCCTGGCGGAGCCACGCCTCGAAGCCCGCGCGCACCCGCCGCAGCTTCGGCCACGGGGTATCGAGCGACTCGTTGGACAACCCGTAGACCCCCGGCGGCAGGGGCCGCGCGAACGGGCTCGCGCGGTTGGAGCCGTACCACAGCGAGTCCGCATCCGCGAGCAGCAGGTTGAATCCGGAATACTCGCGGGCGTGCGGCTCGAGCGCGCCAAAGAACTCCCCGGCGCCCGCGCGCGAGCCAGAGCTGCCGCCGCCGAGATAACGCGGTACCAGCTCCCCGCGCGAGGGCGCGTTGGCGAGCGGCGGCTGCAGCTCGCGGTAGTTGGTGACCACACCGAAACGCCGCACGCGGTCCACGCCCAGCCAGGTACCCTGTGCGCGCAGGTCGCGGCCGGCGATCAGCTCTGCGGGCGGTGGCCATTTCGCGAGCGGCGCCGCCGGCCGCTCGTGGAATTCGTCGCGATTGGCCGCCACCACCAGCCGGTAGCGCGGATGGGCCTGCCAGGCGAGCATCAGCAGACACACCGGGCTAGCCCTCGCCCTGGAGCCAGCTCTCGATCAGCCGCCAGGAGATTGACTGCGAAGGAGGCGCCAGTGCCTCGCCCGAGGTGAGCTGCGCGCGTGTGAACCAGCGGGCGTCCTCGAGCTCTCCGCCGAGGCGCACCGGGCTGCCGGCGGCGGCGCGCGCCCGAAAGCCGAGCATGACCGATGAGGGAAACGGCCAGGGCTGCGAGGAGTGATAGCGCACGGCGCTGACTGCGACGCCGGTCTCCTCGGCGACCTCGCGCCGCACCGCATCCTCCAGGCTCTCGCCCGGCTCGACGAAACCGGCGATGGTGGAATAGCGGCGCGCCGGCCAGCTCGCCTGCCGGCCGAGCAGCGCCCGCTCGCCGTCGCTCACCAGCACGATGATGGCCGGGTCGATGCGCGGAAAGAACTCCTGCCCGCACGCCGCGTTGGTGCAGATGAGGCAGTGGCCGGCGTGGGTCGGGATCGTGACCGCCCCACACGCCCCGCAGTGGCGATGACGGGCGCGCCAGATCGAGAGCGCGCGCGCGTAAGCGAGCAGCCCCGCCTCCTGCGCCGGCAGCACCGCGGTGAGCGGCCGCAGCTCCTCGAGCCGCGTTCCCGCGGGCAGCTCGTGCGCGGCGCCCGGCGGCAGGTCGGCCAGCAGGCAGCGCGCGCCGCGAAACCACCCGAGCAGCACCAGGCTCGCAGGCGCCACCGCCTCGAGCAGCCGTGCGCCGTTGGTGAGAAAGGCGATGTGTGGCTCGGGCTCGAGCCGCAGCAGCTGTGCGCTGCCCTGGGCGATGAGGTAGAGCGTTGCGGGGTCGGCACGCGCCGCGGCAACCCACTGCGGGTCCTCGCGCTCCTCGGCGCGCCGCTCGATGTAAGGGCCGGCGAAGAAGTTGGGCCGATCGTGAGCCATCGGCCGGATATCTTAGCAGCGCGCCTGTCCCGCCCCTGCGCAGTGGTGACAGCGCGCCGCGCGCAGCGCCAGGCGCTCGGTCACGATGAGACTGCCGCAGTCGGCGCAGCCGCCGAGGCGCAGCTGATCGCCGCGCGCGAGCGCGGTGGCGAGAAACACCGCGTGCTCGAATGAGATCTGCGCCGACGGCAGCAGCAGCCGGAACACTTCGAACGCCTGGCACAGCAGCTCCCCGCGCATGAGCCCGGGCAGCGCCCCCGCGGGCTCCAGCGCGAACGGCGCCGCCGGTGCGGCGGCCGGGAGCGGCGCCGGCACCACGCCGAGCAGCGACAGCACGCTCGCGAGCAGCGCAGTCTCCTCCTGCAGCCGCAGTGAGCGGCTGAAGTAGGCGATCTGGTGGGGCGACTTGCCGCGATGCCGGGGCAGGTAGCGCCGCGCGTGACTCATGTAGGAACGGTAGAGCTTGCGGATACGGTCGTCCGACAGCCCGGTCCACGCGCGGATGGTCTGCGTGCGTGCCTCGTGGCGCAGGAAACGCAGCGCCAGCTCCATGCGCGCGCGCTCGCGGCTGTAACGATCATCGGAGATGCGCATGGCGAGGCTCGGCGGCAGCGGGGGATCGGTTCATTTTGGTAAAAATTCACCAAAAAACTCAAGCCCAAAAATTTGGTTAAAAATCCCCAAATTCGTGGCTGGCTTCCGGCGGGTACTCCGCTACGATACGGGCCGGCAGCTGGCAAAGAGGTGGCGACATGCTGTTGCAGTGCGAGACGGAAAGCCGCGTCGCCAGCGGCGCTGGAGCGGCGGCCTGGCTGCGCCCCGAGACGCTCGAGTCGCTGGTCGAGCTGAACGAGCTGTGCCTGGCGCTGCTCGCGGAGCAGGCTACCGTTCGCGGTGCCTCGGCCAGTCTGCTGCTGCGCCAGGTGGGGGAGCTGTGGTGCGCGCTCGATGCAGCGGCGCGCCGGCGCGCGGCTGCCTGCCCGTACCTGCTGATCGATGCCGGCTTCGCCGATCCGCTGCGCTGGCGGCTGCCCCCCGCGCCGCAGGTGGCGGATGCCCACGGCGCCTATCCGTCGTTCTTCAGCGTGCCGGCGGCGACCGAGCTTGCCCGGCTGGTGTTCACCTACGCCTGGCACCTCGCCCGCTCGCAGTCGGCTGCGGCACGGTTGCTGCTCGGCCTGCCCGCGACCAATGCCACCCTGATTGCTCACTACACCCTGCGCCAGATCCAGTTGCTCGCCGAGAGCCATCCCGAGTGGCTGCGGCCGCGCTGGCCCGCTCGCGTGCAGTTCTGGCGCGAGCTGCTGCTCGCCGCTGCTCCGGGCGAGTCGCCGGCGCTCGAGCGGGCGCGGCTGCGCGGCCTCACGCTGCTCGCCGCCGAGGCACGGCTGGCTCCCGCGGCGTGGGCGGGGCTCCGTGGCGGCGCGGGGCGCTGATCCCGCCTTCTGAGTGCGTGGCGATCGCCGCTGCACAGCTCGCGCTACGGCTGCGCGCCCTGGACCGTGCGCTGCAGGGACGTGCTGCCGGGCCGCCGACGGCAGTATGATTTCCGCCAAGGCTCATGCGCGGATGCAGCGTCGGGCATGACGCGCCCTGCCGGCACGATAACAAGTTCAACGGATCGGGAAGGGAGAACAGCCGATGAAGACTCTCACACCGTGGTGCCGCTCTCACGGCGCATCGCTCGCCACCATCCTGCTCGCCGCCGTCACTGCGGCGAGCGCCCAGCAGCAGGGCGCGACCACCCAGTACGGCGAGCTCAACTGGGGCACGCGGCAGTACTACCCGCAGGGCTGCACGCACAGCGGCAACACGGCGATCTGCACCTTCGTCTTCGTGCAGCAGGCGCAGACGCAGCCCATCCATGTCGGCTGGGGTGGCGAGTTGGGCGGTATCCAGTTCGTCGACGACTCGCACGTGCCCCATAACCCGAGCAACGCGTATTTCGTCGACAACTACGGTGCGCGCCAGACCAACATGACCGTCAACCGCGGCGATCAGGGCACGCTGATGGTCGAATTCGCGCAGGTCGACCCGCAGGTGCAGAGCGGCAGCTTCACGTTGCAGCAGCAGGTGATCAACGGCATTCCGGTCGGTCAGGGTGGCGGCGGCCAGCTCGGCGGCGCGAACAGTCTCGCCGGCATGGGCGGCGCGCCCGGGGGCGCTGCGGCACCGGCGCGTCCGGCAGCACCGGCGCTGGCCGCTCCCAACACGCTCAACGCCAGCAACACTCACCTCGCTGCCGCCCCGGCCAATCAGGCGGCCGCGGGGCAGCAGAACTGCAACACGCCGCAGATGGCCAACACGCCGGCGTGCAAGCTGAACACCAAGATCAACAACGCCCAGAACAGCGCCGCCAACACCGTCGGCGCCGTAGCGGCGCCGGTAAGCGCGGTTCAGCAGCTCGGCAACAGCATCAGCAGCCTGTTCAAGAAGCCGGCTCCCGCCCCGGCCCCGGCGCCCGCAGCGGCACCGGCACCGCAGCCGACGCAACAGTAGGGACTTTCCGGCAGGGCAACCTCACCGCCCGGGGCGCTGCGGGCGCGGCCGCCCCGCTGAGCTGCACGCACGCGCATGCGGCGGAGCGAGCGCCGCGTGCGACAGCCGTGCGCACCTTCCCGGGAACATTCACGTCGCCGCTAATGTCCATTTTTGCCTGAGCCGGTCCGCCCGAGCGGTGGCGCAGGCGCGGCTGTTGCTGGAAGATGACACCTTCACGGAGGCTCGCCGATCATGAAGCAGGCGCTGATCGTCATCGACGTACAGGAATCCTTCCGCCGCCGCCCGTACTTCCGCGGGCATGAGCTGCCGGAGTTTCTGCGCAACGTGCAGTCGCTCATCAACCGCTGCCAGGAGCGGCGTATCCCGGTCGTGCAGGTGTTTCACCAGGAGCCGCCCGACCATCCGGACAACCCCTTCTCGCCCGCCTCGGGCTGCGTGTGCACGATGCCCGAGCTCACGCTGCATCCGGCGGCGGTGTTTCACAAGCAGGTGCACTCCGCGCTGTTCGGCCGCAACGCGGACGGCGAGACGCTGGAGGAGTGGCTGCGTCAGCGCGGCATCGGCGAATTGCTGATCAGCGGCATCCGTACCGAGCAGTGCTGCGAGACCACGACCCGGCACGCTTCCGATCT
>DASPPI010000123.1:0-6776 GCA_035625615.1 Steroidobacteraceae bacterium
GGCCGAGGACCTTTCGGTCGAGGGCGGCTACCGCTACTCGGATTACAACGCGGGGAGCGGCTTCACCACCAACACCTACAAGTTCGGTCTCGACTGGGCACCGGTGCGCGACATCCGCCTGCGCGGCAGCTACCAGCGCGCCGTGCGTGCGCCGAACATCGGCGAGCTGTACACGCCCCAGGCGGTGCTGCTGGATGGGTCAACCGATCCTTGCACGGGTGCCGTCCCGGTTGCTTCGCTGGCCGGCTGCGAGCTAAGCGGCGTGAAGCCCGCCCAGTACGGTCACATCCCCGGCAATCCGGCTGCGCAGTACAACGGCCTGCTCGGAGGAAGCCCCACCCTGGAGCCTGAATCCGCCGACACTTACACAGTCGGCTTCGTGATCCAGCCCCGCTGGGTGCAGAACCTGAGCGTGTCGGTCGATTACTTCCACATCAAGATCGACAACGTGATCGGCCCGATCGGCGGCAACACCATCCTGCTCGATTGCGTCTCCGCCGTCGGTAACGCCGCCCAAGCCGCGCAGTTCTGTCCGCTGGTACACCGCGATCCTTCCGGCTCGCTGTGGCGCACCACCGAGGGCTATGTGATCGACCTCACCAAGAACGAGGGCGAGCTGTTGACCGAGGGCATCGACCTGAACGTCAGCTATCGCCACACGCTGGGGAGATTCGGCTCGTGGGCGTTGAATATCCAGGGCACCTACACGCAGGACCTGACCACCGAGCCGATACCGGGCTACGGGTCATACAACTGCGTCGGGTACTTCGGCGACACCTGCGGTGGCGGAAATCCGAAGTGGCGCCAGGTCACCAACTGGACCTGGTCGACTCCCTGGAGCGGACTCGACCTCAATCTGCGTTTGCGCTACTTCGGGGCGGACAAGTCCGAGCAGCTCAGCTCGAACCCGTTCCTGGCGGGCACGCCTTACCTGCCGCTGTCGGCCATTCCCGCTTATACGTACATCGATCTGTCGGGAAGCTTCAACCTGTATAAGAACGTGACGCTGCAGCTGGGCATCAACAACATCACCGACAAGGTTCCGCCGCTGGTTACGGCCGGGGACTGCTCGACCAGCACCCCCAACGCCTCCGGCGCGAACTGCAACGGCAACACCTTCCCTGGGTTCTACGACGCGATGGGGCGCTACCTGTTCGCCCACGTCACTGCGCAGTTCTAAGGCGGGGCTTCGATGTTTGACGACGGCGGGCCGCAAGGCCCGCCGTTTTTTATGCCTTCAGTGCAGTCGGCGCACGCGGTGGGTACGCTTGGTCGCAGTACGCATCATGTAGGAGCCCAGCGATGCGCGTGTGATCGTCACCGTCTGACCAGCCGCGAGCAGCGGGTCGGCGTCGTCGAGCTCCCATAACGCCCCGCCCTCGAGCGTCACGGTCATCCGGCCCGCCTCGCTGGTCCCGACCGCAATCACGCGAGCCTCGAGCGAGGTGGCCACGGCCGGCTGGGGATGTTCGGCCGCATACAGTCCGAAGGATTCCCTGGGGAGCGGGGCGGCGGCGGTTCCCGCGGCAGCGGAAGCGTTCGACGCGGCTGCAGCGGCCGGCTGCGCCGGAGCCGTCGGGGGAGCGGCAACGGGAGCGGCGGGGCCAGGCACGGCAGCGCCCGGCACGCTCGGCGCTGCAGCGCTCGGCGCGGCCGGACCGGCTGCGCTACGTCCCGCGAGCCGGTCATAGCAGGCGAGCCGCTCGGCGGCGTCGGCGAGGGTTGCACAGGCGTGCAGCGCGCTCTGCAGCGTGGCGGCGGTATTCGCATCGGCGCTCGCCACTGCCGGCTGAGCGAGCGCGGCCCACAGGATCGGGGTCGCCCACCGGCGCAGCGACCGCGCCGTCACAACGCTTCCTGCTGGGGCGTGCTGTAATAAGTGCCGAAAACCTCAGTCGCGGCGCGGACCAGGTCGCGCTCCGCCGCAGTGAGAAACGGATTCCAGACGTCGAAGATCAGTATCGCGCGCGGGGTGTCGGAGAGATTCCAGGCTTCGTGCTCGATCGTGTCGTCGAAAGCCCAGGCCTTGCCGGGCACCCACTGGCGCGTCTCGCTGCCCACGCGAAAGCCGCAGCTAGGTGGCACGATCAGCGGCAGGTGCACCGTGAGGCGCGTGTTGGTCACGCCGGTGTGCGGCGGGATGCGCGTATTGGCCTCGAGTATCGAGAAAAACGCGGTCGGACCGTGGGACGCCACATCGCACTGCGGCGCACCCGTGAGCATCTGCGCCGTACGTGGACAGCGGGCGAGGTGCGCCGCCTGTGGCACCGACTGATTCCAGAGGAAATACGCACTCCAGCGGCGCGACCGGTTCAATTCCTTCCACTGGTTGAGCGGCACGCCCTCCGGATAGGCGATGTAGGGCTCGAGTCCGGGGCGATCGGCGATGAGCACGCTCATGAGCTCGGCGCGAATGTCGTCGGTGGCGGCCTCGATGGCGTCCAGCCAGGGGAAATCGCCGCGCTCGAAAAATTCCACCGCGGGAATCTCGGGGAAGTACATGAAGGTCGGCTGCGGCGTAAAGCGGCTGCGACGGCCGGTCAGCAGATCCACGCAGCGCGTGACCCGCCGGTATTCGGAGCCTCCATGCCGCTCACGTATCGGCGCGAGGCGCTCCTCGATCGCGGCCGCGAGCGCCGCGTCATCCTTGTCGATCGCCGCCTGCGCGTGCTTGATCCGCTCGCGCACCTCAGGCGGCGCGCCCCCGGGCGGCAGCACGGCGAGGGCGTTGCGATACCAGCGCGCGGCGTTGCGCGGGTCGCCCCGTTGTTCCAGCAGCGTGCCCTTCTGCAGCAGCGCCGCGAGGTAGCGGGGCTCGAGCGCGAGCGCGCGCTCGATGGCCTCCAGCTGCTCCGTGAACAGGTTCAGCGCGCTCAGGCTCTCGGCGAGGTTCGACCACAAGGCCGGATGACCGGGGTCGGCCTGGGTCGCCCGCTGAAAGAGCTCGCGGGCGCGGGTGGCCTCTCCGCGCCCCAGCATCCGCAGTCCCAGCTCGTTGAGCACCGCAGGATGTGCGGGCGCGAGCTGTGCCACCTGCGCCAGCACGTGATCCGCTTCCGCCGAGCGGCCGGCGGCGCCGGCAGCCCTCGAGGCCTGAAGCATGCGCTGCACGGTGGCATCGTCCGCGCGCGGGGCAGCGGCATTGACGTCGCTCAATATCTTCCCCTATGGTCTTTTCGATCGGGCCTGGAATTCTAGCGCGGCCCGTGCAGTTTAGAGAGCGCCGTTGATTCCGCCAGGCCAAACCGAACTCTCACTGATACGCATCGCCTCGCTGTTGGAGAGTGATCCAGGCGCCGCCGCCCGCGAGGCCGCGCAGATCGTGCACCGCCATCCGCGCGACCAGGCGGCCGTGCTACTGCTCGGTACGGCACGGCGCGCCTGCGGGGATCCCGCCGCGGCTATCGCACTGTTCAGCGAACTAGCCGCGGCACAGCCGGACTCCGCGGTGATCCGCCTCGAGCTCGGACGTGCACTGCGCGCCGCCGGCCGCGAGGCGGAGGCGCTCGCTGCGCTCGAGCGTGCCGTCGAGCTGGTGCCGGATCTTGCCGAGGCCTGGCGCGAGCTTTCGATGCTGCACGCCGCGCGCGGTGAGACGGCTGCGTGTGACGCGGCGTACGAGCGCTTCGGCAAGCTCTCGCCCGAGGACGTGCGGCTGGGTGAGGCCGCAGCCGCCCTCGCCAGCCAGCGTGTCGACGCAGCCGAAAGACTGCTGCGGCAGGCGCTCGAGCGCTCACCACAGGACGTGGCTGCGCTGCGCCTGCTGGCGGCCGTGGCGACCGAGCGCGAGGACTTTGCCGAGGCCGAGCGGCTGCTGGAAGAGTGCCTGCGGCTGGCGCCCGGCTACGGCCGCGCGCGTGCAGATCTGGCCCAGGTGCTGCAGAAGGACCTCAAGGCCGAGCCGATGTTGCCGCTCCTGGATCGGCTGTTGGCACTGGAGCCCGGGAATGCGCGCTACCGCACCATGCAGGCTGCCGCTTACAATCTGCTCGGGCGCACGCAGGAGTCGCTGCAGATCCTCGAGGATCTGTCAGGCGAGTTCCCCGAGCACGAGCTCGTATGGTTGAACTACGGCCACACGCTGCGTGCTGCCGGCCGTCAGGGCGAGGCCATCGCCGCCTACCGCAAGTCCATCGAGGTCCAGCCCGGGTTCGGGGATGCGTGGATCAGCCTGGCGAACCTCAAGACCTTCCGCTTCACCGCCGGTGAGGTCGAGGCGATGCGGGTCCAGCTGGGCCGCGAGCACCTACCGTACGACGATCGCGCGCAGTTCGAGTTCGCCCTCGGCAAGGCGCTGGAGGACGCGGGCGACTTCGCCGCCTCTTTCGAGCATTACGCTCGCGGCAACGCGCTGCGGCGGGAAGTGCTTCCTTACCAGAGCGAGGAGGTCACGCGATTCGTGCAGCGCACTCGTGCGCTCTACACGCCCGAGTTCTTCGCTGCGCGCCGCGGCTGGGGCTGCCCGTCGCAGGAACCCATTTTCATCGTCGGGTTGCCGCGCGCCGGCTCGACGCTGCTCGAGCAGATCCTCGCCAGCCATTCCCAGGTCGAGGGCACACGCGAGCTGAGCGACGTGCTCGGGTTTGCGATGGAGCTCGGCGACCGGGACGCGAAGCCGGGGAAGCCCCTGGCCTACCCGCAATCAGTGGCGCGCCTCACGGCCGCGCAGATCGCCGCGCTCGGCGAGCGCTACCTGGCGCAGACGCGAGCTCACCGTCTGCTCGGCCGCCCGCGCTTCATCGACAAGATGGGCAACAACTGCATGCACGTGGGGCTCATCCACCTGATGCTGCCCAACGCACGCATCATCGACGCGCGGCGCTCCCCGCTCGGCTGCTGCTTTGCCAACTTCAAGCAGCACTTCCAACGCGGGCTATGGTTCAGCTACAGCCTCGGCGATCTCGGCCACTACTACCGCGATTACGTGAGCCTCATGGCACACTTCGACGCCGTGCTGCCCGGCCGCATCTACCGCGTCTCCTATGAGAACGTGGTGCAGGATCTCGAGGGCGAGGTGCGCCGGCTGCTCGAGTACTGCGGGCTGCCGTTCGAGGAGCAATGCCTGCGTTTCCACGAGACCCGCCGCGTCGTGGCGACGCTCAGCTCCGAGCAGGTGCGCCAGCCGCTCTACAGCGAAGGCGTTGCGCAGTGGCGCAACTTCGAGCCCTGGCTCGACCCGTTGAAGGAGGCACTCGGCGAGCTGGCCACCGCCGCGCCGCCGCGCGGTGCGGAGGCGCGAGGATAATTTCAGCGCGCCGGCGGCGCGGCGGGTCCATCGAGCTGCGTGATGGTGGCGGTCGACGGCGGGCGTGTGGCGCGCAGTCGCGCGCTCACCGCCTCCGCGCCGCGCAATACGCGCAGCAGGTTCGTACCGGCCACCTTGACGAGCTCGTCGTCGGGCCAGCCGCGACGCTTGAGCTCCGCCAGCAGTGCCGGGAACTTGTCGACGCCGTCGAGCCCCGCCGGGGTCTCGGGAATGCCGTCGAAGTCGGATCCGAGGCCCACGTGGTCCACCCCGGCGACCGCGCGGATGTGCTCGATGTGATCGGCGACGTCGCCGATTCCCACCGGGGGCTTGGGGTGAGCCTGCTCCCAGGCGGTGAGCGCGGCGGCGGCACGCTCGGGCTGGCCGATGTAGAGGCCGCCGAAGGGCGGGCTGTCGTCGCGCGCCTTCTCGGCCATCCGATCGGCATCCCAGCGCCGGCGCGCTTCCGACACGTAGTCCGGCGCGAAGTTGACCATGACCACGCCGCCGTTGCGCGCCACGAGACGCAGCACCTCATCCGGCACGTCGCGCGGGTGATCGACCAGGGCGCGCGCGGAGGAATGCGAGAAGATCACCGGCGCCTCGCTCACGGCGAGCGCCGCGCGCATGGTCTCCTCCGAGACATGCGACAGGTCCACGAGCATCCCCAAGCGATTCATTTCGCGTACCACTTCGGCGCCGAAGCGGGTGAGACCGTGGTGCGCCGGAGTGTCGGTGGCCGAGTCCGCCCAGTCCGTGTTGGTCGAATGAGTGAGTGTCAGGTAGCGCGCCCCGGCGTCGTAATAGGCGCGCAGCACCACGAGCGAGTTGTTGATCTGATGGCCGCCCTCGACGCCGATCAGCGAGGCAATGCGGTGCGTGCCGATCACGCGCACGATGTCGGCGGCCGAATACGCCATGGCGAGATCGTGGGGGTAGCGCGCGCACATCGCCTTGACGAGATCGACCTGCTCGAGAGTGGTCTGCACCGCCTGCGCGCCCTTGATGTCCACCGGGATCCACACCGACCAGAACTGGGCCCCGACGCGCCCCTGACGCAGCCGCGGAATGTCGGTCATGAGCGGCGGGTGGCCGGCCGGCGGAACCAGCACGGCGGTGGAGGCGGCGAGATCGACCTTCGACAGGTCGCCGCCGAAGCGCTCGCGGATCTCCCAGGGCAGGTCGTTGTGTCCGTCGATGACCGGCGTCCGGGCGAGCACGCGCTCGACGCCCTGCGCCTCGGTGGGCGCGCCCGGGGTGGCGGCCGCGACCGCGAGCGCAGAGAGCAACACTCCGCCGGCGGCAGTGAGTCGGCCGCACGCCCCCCTCATGCCGCCTCTCATGGCCTCTCTCATGACATTCCCCGCTCCCGCGCGGATCGCTCGAGCACCGCGGCCACCAGCGGGTGGTGTGCGCCGAGGCGGTGCAGCCAGGCCATGCCGCGGCGGATCTCGGGCGCGTGCTCATGGTCGGCCGCCAGGAGCAGGCTGCGGCGCAGCTCCGCGTCGTACGCGTGCTCGGGCGCCTTCGA
>DASPPI010000124.1:0-8732 GCA_035625615.1 Steroidobacteraceae bacterium
GGGCCGGGCACGCGAGCAGGCGGAAGTGGCGCGGGCCATGGGCGACCTGCAGGCGCAGGTGGCACGCCAGTCGCAGGAGCTGGCGTTCTACCGCGGCGTCGTCGGCCAGGGTGCCGCCTCGCTCGGTGTGAAAATCGAGCAGCTGCGCATCACCGCCGGCTCGAAGCCGGCGACGTTCGTCGTGCACATGTCGCTGGTGCGCTCCGGGCGCGCCGACTCGGACGCCTCGGGCACCGTGCACCTGAGCCTCGATGGCTCCTCCTCCGGGAGCGCGCAGTCGCTCGATCTGCCCGCGCTCACCGGCGGCAAGGTGCGCGAGCTGCGCTACAACTTCCGCTATCTGCAGAACTTCGACCAGGAGCTCGCGGTCCCGCTGGCCTTCAAGCCCGAGCGGCTGGCGGTCGAAGTGCAGTCGAGCCGCCACGACGTGGCGCCGCTGTCACAGACCTTCATGTGGACCATCGAAGCCTCTCCCTGAAGCCCATCTCATCGCCACCCGCACTGGAGCTGCAGGCATGTTCACCCGTGATCCCCAGACCCGCGTCGACACGCTGATCGGCAAGAGCGTCCGCGTGCAGGGCGACGTCGAGTTCCAGGGCGGGTTGCACCTGGACGGCCGCATCGTCGGCAGCGTTCGCTCGGACGAGGCACGCGAGGCCACGCTCTCGGTGAGCGAGACCGGTTTCATAGAAGGCACGGTGCAGGTGTCGAACGTGCTGCTGAACGGTGCGGTAAAGGGCGACATTCGCGCGCGCGAGCGCGTGGTGCTCGGCGCGACGGCCCGGGTGGAGGGCAGTGTGTACTACGGCACCATTGAAATGACCCTCGGCGCCCAGATCAAAGGAAAACTGGTGCGCCTGCCGCCGGAGGCGCCTGAGGCGGGGGCCGCGGGCGGGCAGGCGGGGTGATTCCTGTGACCTGTGAAACGCCGCTTTGACCTGCTCATCCCCGCCTTTTAGACTGCCGTTCAGCTATGGAGACCAGCCACGTGACCGAGGCGCCGGCGGATGGCCCTGCGCTGCTGTTCACGGATGCGGCCGCCCGCAAGGTCGGCGACCTCATCCGCGGCGAGGGCAATCCCAAGCTGATGCTGCGCGTATTCGTGCAGGGCGGCGGCTGCTCGGGCCTGCAGTACGGCTTCGAGTTCGATGAGGTGATCCAGGATGGCGATACCTGCATCGAGAACCTGGGCGTGAAGCTGCTCGTCGATCCCATGAGCGTGCAGTACCTGACCGGTGCCGAGATCGATTACCGGGAAGGCCTCGAGGGCGCGCAGTTCGTGATCCGCAATCCGAACGCAACGACCACCTGTGGCTGCGGCTCGTCCTTCTCGGCTGCCTGAGTCGCCGGCCGCCCGTATGCCGGCGGCTGCGGCCCGTTCCCCGGAAGCGAAATCTACTGCCCGCACCGCTCCCCGCCCCATCCCCGACGTCCTGGCGGCGGTGGATTTAGGCAGCAACAGCTTCCACATGGTGGTCGCGCGCTACTCGCACGACCAGCTGGTCATCATCGACCGCCTGCGCGAGATGGTGCGCCTGGCCGCCGGCGTGGCCGAGAACGGCCGCATCGACAAGGAGGTGGCGGCACGCGCGCTGGCCTGCCTGGAGCGTTTCGGCCAGCGGCTGCGCGACATGCAGGCCGACAGCGTGCGCGTCGTGGGTACCAACGCACTGCGTCTCGCGCACCGCAAGCAGGCATTCCTCGAGCGTGCCCGCGAAGCGCTCGGCCATCCGATCGAAATCATCGCCGGCATGGAAGAGGCACGCCTCATCTACGCGGGTGTGGCGCATACCATGCCCGACGCGCCGGGCCAGCGGCTGGTGGTGGACATCGGCGGGGGCAGCACCGAGCTCATCATCGGCGAGGGGCTGACGCCGCTCGAGCTGGAGAGCCTGCAGATGGGCTGCGTCGGCTTGAGCGAGCGCTTCTTCCGCGACGGCAAAATCTCGGCCAAGCGCTTCGAGCGTGCGCGCCTCGCCGCACGACTCGAGCTCGAGCCGGTGCAGGCGGCCTTCCGCCGCCGCGGCTGGGACACCTGCGCCGGCAGCTCCGGCACCGTGCGCGCCATCGGCGAGGCGATCCGGGCGCTCGATCCCCAGACGCTGACGATTACCCCGGCGGGCCTCAACCGCGCGATCGAGTACTGCGTCGATGCCGGCCATACGCGCGAGCTCACGCTCGAGCCGATCACCGAGGATCGCCGGCCGGTGTTCCCCGGCGGGCTCGCGATCCTCGCCGAGGTGTTCAGCGGGCTCGATGTCAAGGAGATGCGCATCGCCGAAGGCGCCATGCGCGAGGGGCTCCTCTACGACATGCTCGGCCGCTACACGCGCGAGGATGCGCGCGAGCGCACGGTGCGCGCGATGCAGCAGCGCTATCACGTCGACATGGCCCAGGCGGAGCGGGTCGAGGCGACCGCGCGCGCCTTCCTCGAGCAGGCGCGCGAGACCTGGAAGCTGGAGGAACCGCTGGCGCACCTGGCGCTGAAGTGGGCGGCGCGGCTGCACGAGATCGGGCTCGACGTCTCGCACAGCGGCTATCACCGCCACGGCGCCTACTTGCTGGAGAACGCCGACATGCCCGGCTTCCCGCGCGAGGAGCAGCGGCTGCTCGCCCGGCTGGTCGGCGCCCATCGCCGCAAGCTGGTGCTCGAGGGCGTGGAGGAGCTGGTACCGCCGTGGGACCGCAGCGCCATGCATCTGATCGTGCTGCTGCGCCTCGCGGTGCTGCTGCACCGCGGGCGCAGCTCCGCCGCGTTGCCGCAGATCGATCTGACGGCCACGCCGCGCTCGCTGGAAGTGCGTTTCCCGGCCCGCTGGCTGAGCGAGCATCCGCTCAGCTCCGCTGATCTGCAGCAGGAGGTCGACTACCTGCGCACGAGCGGATTTCGGCTGCGGGTATTCAGCGGCCGCGCAGCTGAGGGGCCGTCCGGGCGCTGACGCCGCTCACCGCGTCAAACCGACACCGCCGGGCCGGCGGCGTAGGCCGCGAGCAGCTCCGCCTGCGCGTTGCAGGCGCGCGCGCTGCCGCAGTGGATGCGTTCGTAGTGACCGTCGGGGTTCAGCTCCCAGGCCTGGCAGTTGTCCTTGAGGCAGACGTTCAGGTCGTGGAGGATCCGCTCGCGGTGCTCGCGGCGGCGGATCGGGAAAGCCACTTCGACGCGGCGGAAGAAGTTGCGCTCCATCCAGTCGGCGCTGGCGCAGAACATTTCCGGCTCGCCGCCGTTCTCGAAGTAAAACACCCGCGAGTGCTCGAGGAAGCGCCCGACGATCGAGCGCACCGAGATATTCTCCGATACGCCCGGCACGCCGGGACGCAGCGCGCACACGCCGCGCACGATGAGGTCGATCTTGACGCCGGTGCAGGAGGCGCGGTAGAGCGCCTCGATCGCCTGCGGGTCCACCAGGGCATTCATCTTGGCGATGACCCGCGCCGGCCGCCCGGCGCGGGCATGCTCCGATTCGCGCGCCAGCTTGGCGAGCACCATCTCGTGCATGCCGAAGGGCGACTGCATGAGGCTGTGCAGCTTCGGCGTCTGGGTGAGGCTGGTGAGCTGCAGGAATAGCTCGTGCACGTCCTGGCCGACCTCGGCGTTGCAGGTGAACAGTCCGTAGTCGGTGTACTGCCGCGCCGTGCGCGGATGATAGTTGCCGGTGCCGAGGTGGCAGTAGCGGCGGATCCCGCCGGCCTCGCGGCGCACGACCAGCACCAGCTTGGCGTGCGTCTTGTAGCCCACCACGCCGTACATGACGTGTGCGCCCGCCTCCTGCAGGCGGTTGGAGAGCTCGATGTTCGCCTCCTCGTCGAAGCGCGCCCGCAGCTCCACGATGACCGTCACGTCCTTGCCGGCATTCGCGGCCGCCACCAGCGCATCGACCAGCGGCGAGTCGTCACCAGCGCGGTAGAGCGTCTGCTTGATCGCCAGCACGTGCGGATCGGCGGCCGCCTGGCGCAGGAAGTCCATCACCGGCGCGAAGCTCTGGTAGGGGTGGTGCAGCAGCACGTCCTTGTGGCGGATGCAGGCGAACAGGTCGGAGCTGCCCATCAGCCGCTGGGGCGTACCCGGGGTGAACAGCGGGTATTTGAGATCCGGCCGCTGCACCAGGTCGTACACGGCCGAGAGGCGGTTGAGGTTCACGGGACCTGCCACCGGGTAGGTGTCGAGGCCGTTGGAGGCGAACTGCGCCTGCAGGAATTTCACCATGTCCTCGGGGCAGTCGCTCGAGGTCTCGAGCCGCACGGCCGCGCCGTAGCGGCGGTGCGCCAGCTCGCCCTCGAGCGCGCGGCGCAGGTCGTCGATTTCCTCGTCGTCGACGAACAGGTCGCTGTTGCGCGTCACGCGGAACTGGTAGCAGCCGATCACATTGATGCCCGTGAAGAGCTTGTGCACGAACGCCTGCATGATGGTCGAGAGCAGCACGCAGTCGCGGCTGGCGCCGGCAGTGGGCAGGGGCACGACGCGCGGCAGCGAGCGCGGGGCCTGCACGATGGCGAGCTCGCTGTCGCGGTTGAACGCATCCTTGCCTTCGAGGCGCACGATGAAGTTCAGGCTCTTGTTCTGGATGCGCGGGAAGGGACGCGCGGGGTCGAGCCCGAGCGGCGACAGCACCGGCTCGATCTCGCGCTCGAAGTATTGCTCGAGCCACTCGGTCTGTTGCGCGCTCCAGTCGGCGCGCCCGAGGAGCGGCACGCCCTCGGCGGCGAGCGCCGGCAGCAGCAGGTCGTTGAGACAGCGGTACTGCTCGGACACCAGGCGCGTGGCGCGATCGTGGATGGCGGCGAGCTGCTCGGGGATCGACATGCCGTCGGCGGCGAGCGGACCGCCGCCGAGCTCCTGCAGCTGCTTCAGCCCCGCCACCCGGATCTCGAAGAACTCATCAAGGTTGCTGCAGGAGATGCACAGGAACCTCAACCGCTCGAGCAGCGGCACGGTCTCATCGAACGCCTGGTCGAGGACCCGCTGATTGAACTCGAGGAACGACAGCTCCCGATTGATGTACTGCTGGGGCGCCTTTAGGTCGGGCGTATCCATCGGCTTGCTGAGCTTCGCTGCGCTGCGGCGGACGCGGACCGTCAAGGATACCAGCGCGGCGCGACAGTACCGTTAAGAAGCCTCAAAAAGGCAGGGGAACCGGAGCCGGAGCAGGGCCTTGATTGGCGAGGAAGAGGCTGTGGCGCGCGCCGCGGGCCGTAACCGTCAGCGCGACACGAGCAAGGGACCCGCCGACCGATCGAGGCTGGCCAGCAGCGGCGCGGAGTGAGCGAGGAAGTCCGCGCGCCAGCGGGCATCGATCGGGGCAGCGGCGGGCAGGGCCACCGTCTGAGGGTTCTTGAACACTCCGTTGACGCGGTACTCGTAATGCAGGTGTGGACCGGTCGTCAGCCCCGTCACGCCGACATAAGCGATGACGGTCCCCTGCGCCACGTGCGTGCCGACGCGGGTGCCGGGGGCGAAGCGCGACAGGTGGCCGTAGAGGGTTACGACGCTGCGGGAATGCTCGATCTCGACCATGTTGCCGTAGCCGTTCATCCAGCCGGCAAAGCGGATGCGGCCGTCGCCGGCGGCATGCACCGGGGTGCCGATGGGGGCGGCGTAGTCGACGCCCTGGTGGGCGCGGATGCGGTTCAGGATCGGATGCAGACGCGCCGGGTTGAAGCGCGAGCTGACCTGGGTGAACTCCACCGGCGTGCGCAGGAAAGCCCGCTGCAGGCTGGCGCCATCCGGCGTGTAGTAATGCGAGTTGCCGTCCGGGTCGGTGTAGCGCACGGCGCGAAACTCCCGCCCCTGATTGACGAACTCCGCCGCCTCGATCGGGCCGTCCTTGACGTAAGCGCCGTCGCGCCAGATCTCCTGGTACGTCACGATGAAGGTATCCCCCGGACGCACGTCGAGCACAAAGTCGATGTCCCAGCCGAAGATGTCCGCCAGCTCAACGGCAGTGTGATCGTGGCCGCCGGAGGCTTCCACGGCCTCGAACAGCGAGCTGTCGATGACCCCGCGGAGCGTGCGGCTGTGCGTGTCGAGGGGATCCCGCAGCACGTCCGCCCTCAGCCCCTCCCCCTCGCGCGACACCTTGAGCGTCTGACCCTCGTTAAGGCGGCGCTCGAGTCCGAAGAGCTCCCCGTCCTTGTGCGTGAGGTGCAGCGACTCGCCCGGACGCAGGCTCTCGAGGTTGGCGCGCGCGCCCGGGAGACTGCGCACCGAAGCCAGGTCCGCGAGATTGAGCCTCAGACGGCGGAAAATGCGGTCCAGGGTATCGTTACGGCTGACGATGACGTCGATGGTCGACAGCGCGAGCTTCGCCCCCTCGAGCGACGGGGTTGCCGCCAGCTGCAGCGCCGGAGTCCCGAGAGCGCGCGCCGGACCTGCCGCGTGACTCAGCGCCGCGGCCGGATCGCCCGGCGCGCCGGGCGTCGTGCCGGGCTGGGCCAGCGCGCTGTCGGCAGCGTCGCTGCGCTGCGCGACCATCAGGTCCCCATGCAGCAGTGACCAGCCGACCACGGCGCAGGCGCCGCACTGGAGCCAGACGGTCGGGGAACGGCGCAGCCCGGTGAAAGTGGCCGGGAGTTTGAGGTTGAATGCCATCGACAACGCTTATGCGAATGATTTAAAAGGGCGGACCGCCCCGCCCAAAGACGCGCACCGTACCGAAGCCCCGGCCCCGAGGTCAATGTATGTTAACTGCGACACCCTGAGATCCGGGGCTTGCTGACGGAAACCTCACGGGAACCTCACGGGAACGACATGAATTTCGACGAACAGATCGCAGAGCTCGAGCGCGGCGCACACGAGGTGCTGACGGCCGCGGACCTGCGGAAGAAGCTCAGCCGCGGTGTGCCGCTGCACGTCAAGGCGGGCTTCGACCCGACCGCGCCCGATCTGCATCTCGGGCACACGGTGCTGCTCAACAAGATGCGCCAGTTCCAGCAGTTCGGCCACAGCGTGACCTTCCTCATCGGCGATTTCACCAGCCTCATCGGCGACCCCAGCGGCCGCAACACCACCCGCCCGCCGCTCACGCCGGAGGAGATCCAGCAGAACGCCCGCACCTACGAGGCCCAGGTTTTCCGGATTCTCGATCGCGAGCGTACCCGCATCGACTTCAATTCCCGCTGGCTCTCGAAGCTCACCGCGGTGGAGATCGTGAAGCTGTCCGCACACTACACGGTAGCGCGCATGCTCGAGCGCGACGACTTCGCCAAGCGCTACAAGGCGGGCCAGCCGATCTCGATCCACGAGTTCCTCTATCCACTCGCACAAGGCTATGACTCGGTTGCAATGCGTGCCGACGTCGAGCTCGGCGGCACCGACCAGAAATTCAATCTGCTGGTCGGACGCACGCTCCAGGAGGCCTACGGGCAGGAGCCGCAAGTGGTCATTACGACACCTCTTCTGGAGGGGACCGACGGAGTGAACAAGATGTCGAAGTCACTCGGCAACTACATCGGTATCACCGAGGACCCGGACAGCATGTTCGGCAAGCTGATGTCGATTTCGGACGAGCTCATGTGGCGCTACTACGAGCTGCTGTCCTTCCGCCCGCTCACCGAGATTGCCGCGCTCAAGCGCGCGGCCGCCGGCGGGCGCAACCCGCGCGACATCAAGTTCGAGCTGGCGCGCGAGATCGTGACGCGCTTCCACGACGCCGCCGCCGCCGAGCGGGCCCAGCGCAATTTCACCTCAAGGGTGAGCGAGAAGGCGGTCCCGGAGGACCTGCCGCTGCGGGTGATCCAGGTCCAGGGGACGGGCCTGAGGGTCGCAAACCTGCTCAAGGAGGCGGGACTGGCGGCGAGCACCTCGGAGGCGAACCGTAAGATCGAGGAGGGGGCGGTGCGCATCGACGGCGCCCGGGTGACCGACCGGGGACTGACGCTCAAGCCGGGCGCCGAGCACGTGCTTCAGGTGGGGGCCAAGCGCTTCGCGCGGCTCAGGCTCGAGGCGAAGACCTGAGCCGCTGGAGAACGGGCAAAAGAGCCCCCTGTCCCGAGGCTTAAGCCACTCTTCTCACGACCCCCGGTCTTGCGGGGCCGTCAGCACGCCATCCGGCTCCGGCGGGCTCAGATGACACTGCGTTGACAAGCCCTCAATCGGGGCTATACTGCGCGGCCCTTGCAGCCCCGGCCGCGGATGCGGTTGCGGGGCGTGAGCGTATGGGCGTTTTACTTATTTAACGGAAGGTGGCCGCTGGCTATACTTTCTGTGGTTGATTTTCCCGCAGCCCCGAGCGCTCGCGGGTGCTCTTTAAAAGTTCGGCAGGTAATTTGTGTGGGGACTCGCGTCGATGAGCCTTTGGCAAGACGACCGAGTGACCAAAATGTCCAGCAGTAAGATGAGGCCATTTTGGATCCACTCTTTGATTGTTGATTCTCGAAATCTTCAAGTGAAGAGTTTGATCCTGGCTCAGATTGAACGCTGGCGGCGTGCCTAACACATGCAAGTCGAGCGGTAACAGGTGTAGCAATACATGCTGACGAGCGGCGAACGGGTGAGTAATGCTTCGGAATCTGCCCAATGGTGGGGAATAACCAGCCGAAAGGTTGGCTAATACCGCATAAGCCCTACGGGGGAAAGCAGGGGATCGCAAGACCTTGCGCCGATGGATGAGCCGAAGCCGGATTAGCTAGTTGGTAGGGTAACGGCCTACCAAGGCGACGATCCGTAGCTGGTCTGAGAGGACGACCAGCCACACTGGGACTGAGACACGGCCCAGACTCCTACGGGAGGCAGCAGT
>DASPPI010000125.1:0-6950 GCA_035625615.1 Steroidobacteraceae bacterium
TCTGCATCGCGAGCCGCGGCAACGACGGCAGCGTTACCGAACGCGACTGGCATCCGGTGGGGGCGATCGAGTACGGCTACGTGACCCCCGACCCGCTCGACCCGGACGTCATCTACGGCGCCGGACGCAACGAAGTCTCGAGGTTCCACTGGTCAACGGGGCAGGTACAGAACATCACTCCCATTCCGCTGCGCGGGCCGGACGCGCGCGCCGATCGCACCCAGCCGCTGCTGTTCGCACCGCAGGACCCGCACACGCTCTACTATGCCGCCAACCGCCTGTGGCGAACGCGCGATGGCGGTGCCACGTGGCAGGCCGTCAGCCCCGACCTGGCGCGCGCGGCGGGCAGCGTGCCGCCGAGCGTCGGAGCGCTGCACCCCAAGGGCGCCGAGCAGCAGCGCGGGGTCATCTACGCGCTGGGACTCTCCGCGCTCGATGCGGCGCGGCTCTGGGCCGGCACGGATGACGGCCTGGTGTGGCTGAGCACCGACGGCGGCGCAAACTGGTCGAACGTAACGCCGCCCGCGCTGACGCCCTGGAGCAAGGTCACGCAGATCGAGGCGTCGCATTTCGATGTCGATACCGCCTATGTCTCGGTCAGCCGCATGCGCATCGATGATCTGCATGCCTACATCTACCGCACGCGCGACCGGGGCAGAACCTGGCAGTCGATCGCCGCCGGTCTCCCGCCCGATGCGCCGGTCAACGCGGTGCGCGAGGATCCGCAGCGCCGGGGCCTGCTGTTCGCCGCGACCGAAACCGCCGTGTGGACGTCCTTCGATGACGGCGCGCACTGGGACTCGCTGCAGCTGAACCTGCCGCACACCTCGATGCGCGATCTCGCGATCCACGCTGACGACCTCATTGTCGCGACCCACGGCCGCTCGATCTGGGTCCTGGACGACATCTCGCGGCTGCGCCAGCTCACCGTGCCCCTGCGCGATGTGCTGCTGTTGCGCCCGGCCGTGGCTTTTCGCCTGCATCGCAGCACATGGTCGGACACGCCGCTGCCGCCCGATGAGCCGCTCGCCGCCAACCCGCCCGCAGGCGCCGTCATCGAGTTCTTCCTGCCTCATGCGGCGAGCCATCCGGTCATGCTCGAAGTGCTCGACAGCCACGGCGACCTCGTGCGCCGCTTCCGCAGCGACGACGCGCCCGAGCCGGACGCCGAACAGCTCGCTCGGGAGCTCATCCCGCTGTACTGGATCAAGCCCCCGCGGGTCCTGCCCACCGGCGCAGGCATGCATCGCTGGGTCTGGGACCTGCGCTACTTCGCGCCGGTGAGCGTCACGCGCGGCTACCCGATCTCCGCGGTACCGCACGCCACGCCGCAGGGACCGGAGGGACCGCTGGCGCTGCCGGGCAGTTACCGGGTGCGACTGACGGTCGACGCTCGGCACTTCGAGGCGCCGCTGCTGCTTAAGTCCGATCCGCGCGTCGCACTGCCGCCCGAGGCGCTCGAGCAGCAACTGCGCCTGGCGAGGCGCCTGGCCGCGCTGCTCACCGAGAGCTCGCGCACGCTGTTCGCGGCCGAGTCCGAGCAGGCGCAGCTCAAGGCGCGCGCGCCCGCGGCGACGGCTGCCGACGCGATGCACGCCTACGCGGCACGGCTCGCGGATCTGCTGGGAGCGCAGCAGAAGGACGGGGAACAGAGCGCATCACCCTCGATAGCGCTGCCGGACGTGCAGGAACACATCGCCACGCTCTACAGCGAGGTCACCCGCGGCGACGCCGCCCCGACGGCCGCGCAGCTGAGTGCGACCGAGGACGCACAGCGTGCCCTCGCACCGCTGCTGGACGGCTGGCAGAAGCTCCAGGCGGATCTTCCCGGTCTCAACCTGCGCCTGCGCGCCGCGAAGCTCGCGCCGGTTCGCGCCGACCTGCCGCCGCCACGGGATGCCAACCTGGCGGACGAGGAATGAGCTGACGGCCGGGGCCGCCTCAGCGCCGCAGCGTGTACTCGGCGCTGCAATACGGGCACTTCGCCCAGCCGGTGTCCTCGACCGGCAGGTACACCCGCGGGTGTGAGTTCCACAGGTACATCTGCGGCATCGGACAGCACAGCGGCAGATCGTCGCCGCTGATCTCGTACTGGTTCTGCGCGTTCGGCTCGATGAGCGGCTTGCTCGTCGCGACCATGGGTTTGTCGATCGAGAGGACGGTGGGGCTGATTATACCCGCACGCCTCAGGACTCACCGCTCATGGCAGCGTTCCAGAGCGCGGTGACTGCGCGGCGCGTATCGTGAAACTCCATGGCCGGCACGAGCGGCGCGGCGCCATCGAGGGACAGGCGGTGCGTGGTGGCGCGGTACGCCCGATACGCCGCCGTGAGCACATCGACGCTCTCCTGCGGCACCAGGCCGGCGGAGGCCACGGACTCGAGCTGGCGGATGGTGTCGGAAAACATCACCAGCGGCGGATACTCCGGCGCCCACTTCAGCGCCCAGTACTGGGCGAGAAACTCGATATCGGCGATGCCGCCCGGATCCTGCTTGATATCGAAGCGCGCGGCATTGCCCCGGGACAGCTCGCGCCGCATGCGCTCGCGCATGTGACGCACCTCCCTCTGCAGGCCGGCGCGGCGCACGTGACGGCAGAGTGTCTCGAGCCGCACCGCTTCGAAGCGTGCGCGCAGCTCGGGTGCACCCGCCACGGCGCGGGCGTGCAGCAGCGCCTGGTGCTCCCAGGTCCAGGCTTCGTAACGCTGGTACTCCGCAAACGCCTCGATGTTGGTGACCAGCATGCCGCCCTTGCCGCTCGGGCGCAGACGCACGTCGACCTCGTAGAGTCGGCCGGCCGCCGAGTGCACGGTGAGCAGGTGCACGATGCGCTGCGCGAGCCGCACGAAGAACAGCTGGTTGTCGATGGGCCGGGCGCCGCTGGTTTCCTGGCGCTCGCCGTGCGAATCGTGCAGGAACACCAGGTCGAGATCCGAGGCGTAGCCGAGCTCCATGCCGCCGAGCTTGCCGTAGCCCACCGCGCACACGTTCACCGTGCGCCGGGCCGCTCCGTCCTGACAGCCGGGAGTGCCGAACTGCGCGGTGATCTGCCGCCAGCCGAGCTGCATGGCGCACTCGAGGATGAGCTCGGCGATGTCGGTCAGGCGATCGCTCACCTGCATGAGCGGCAGCAGCCCGGTGAGGTCGGCCACCGCAACGCGAAACAAGGCGGCACGCTGGAACTGGCGCAGCGCCTCCACCTGCTGTTCGGGATCGTCTTGGTGCAGCTGGTCCATCCGCTCCGCGAGCTCGCGCGCGAAGGCGGCGCGCGTCGGCAGCTGCGTCAGCAGCCGCTCATCGATCAGCTCATCCAGCAGCAGGGGATGGGCGGCGATCTGCGCGGCGAGAAAATCGCCATGCCGACAAAGCTCCACCAGACGTGCACGCGCGGCGCCGTTCTCCTGCAGCAGGGAGAAGTAGGCCGAGCGCTTGCCGGTCGCCTCGATGATGGCCAGCACCCGGCGCAGCACCGGGAGCTGGGCGCTGCTGTGCGCCACGTCCGCCAGCAGCACCGGCAGCAGCGCCTGCAGGCGCCGGCGCCCTGCTTCATCGAGCTTGTGCACCAGCGTCGAGGCGCGCAGCTCGAGCAGCAGGCGCGCCGCCTCGGCGCTGTCGGCGAAGCCGGCTGCGGTGAGGGCGTCGGCGAGCGCCGCCGTTTCGGCCTGGCTGTCCCAGAAGCGTCCCAGATCGATGCGCACGGCTTGGGGTTCGGGCGTGCCCGCGCCGAGGATCACCAGCTGGAAGTGACCGCTGACACGGGCGCGGTGCGCGTCGAGCTCGCTCATGAGGGCCGGCCAGCCGTCGGCGCCCATGGCGAGCGCGATGCGCTCGCGACCGAGTGCGTCGGTCGGCAACCGGTGCACCTGGGCGTCGTCGAGCATCTGCAGGCGGTTCTCCAGGCGGCGCAGGAACACATACGCCGACACCAGCTCGCGCACCGCCTGCGCCGGCAGGAGGCGCGTCTCGCCCAGGCGTGCGAGTGCCGTCAGCAGCGAGGGCGTCTGCAGCCGCCGGTCGCGGCCGCCGCGGGTGAGCTGCAGGGCCTGCACGACGAACTCGATCTCGCGAATCCCCCCGGGACCGAGCTTCACGTGGTCGGCGAGCTCGCGCCGCTCGACCTCGCGCTCGATGAGCGCTTTCATCTCCCGCAGGCTCTCGAACACCCCGTAATCCAGATAACGGCGGTAGACGAACGGGCGCACCGCCGCCGCCTCGATCTCCGCGTAACGCTCGCGCGCCGTAACTGGCCGGGCCTTGATGTAGGCGTAACGCTCCCAGTCGCGGCCGTGGCGCGGCAGGTAATCCTCGAAGGACGCGAAACTCGCCACCAGGGGACCGGAGTCGCCGAAGGGGCGCAGGCGTAGATCGACGCGCAGTACGAACCCTTCGGCGGTGGGCGTCTCCAGCAGCCGCACCAGCGCCTGGCCGAGTCGGGTGAAGAATTCCTCGTTGCTGATGGGGCGCGGGCCGTCGGTGTCGCCGTGCTCGGGAAACAGCAGCACCAGATCGACGTCGGAGGAGAAGTTCAGCTCCCCGCCGCCGAGCTTGCCCATCGCGATGACGACCAGGGGCTGCGCTTCGCCGCCGGCGGATCGCGGCTCGCCGTAACGCGCCACCAGTGCTCCGCGGGCGTGCTTGAGCGCCGTGACGATCGCGGCGTCGGCAAACGCGCTGAGATCGGCCAGTGTCTCGCTCAGGTCCGCCCAGCCGGCAAGATCGCGCCAGGCGATGCGCGCGAACTCGTGGCGCCGCCAGCTGCGCAGCACGCTCTGCGCCTGCGCTTCCGCAGCCGCTGGCGCAGCCAGCAGCTGCGGCGCCCGCGCGGCAAAGTCCTGCGGCCGCAGCTGCCGCTGCAGGTCACCCCCCCCTGCAAGGGCGGGCAGAAGCAGCGCATCGCGCGCGCAGGAGTTCGCGACGAAATCACTCGCGGCGAATACCGGGCGCAGCGAGTCGCGCACCGCCTGCGGAGCGGCCACGAGCGCCGCTCGCGCGGCAGCGTTGCTGGCGAGTTCCTCGAGCGCGCGCTCGACCAGGGCAGTCAGCTCGGCGCTGAGCTTGCGCCCCGGGGTCCCCGCGAAATCGCGCGTCTTGTCGAGCGGCGACTGTTCTCCGGTCACGCCAAGCGCGATTTCGTGGGGTGGCTGACCGCGGTCAGTTCCAGACGTTGCCCCCGAGGTCGTGGAATGCCGCATTGTCCAGGCGGCGGCTCAGGCCCTTGAAGCGCGAGAAGGCCGCGTACACCTGCGCCCCTTCGGAGGCGTCGATCGCGGCCTGATCACCCTCGATCAGGCTGTTGTCGATATGCACAGCGGCCGCGCGGGCGGAGACGCCGACGCCGGTCGCCCTGATGCGGCTGTTGGTGATGTGAATCTCGCAGCCATCCTCGGCGCTCACCGCGTCACCGTCGAATACCAGATTGCGGTTGTCGATGTGCACCAGGCGTGAACCCTGGCAGACGATCGGCTCGTGCCGCCGCTCGATCGGGGCGCTCGTGATGCCCGCATCGCGCGTGCCCACGGGAGCAGGCACCGCCGTCGCGGCCTTGATGGTGTAGCCGGGACCCGACTCGAGCACGCGTCCTGCGCCCGCTTCGCTCCCCGGTGTGCTTTGCGGTGCGAGTGAGGCCTGCTGCGTCTGGGGTTGCCCCTCAGAGGCGGGGGGCGGCTGCGGCGCAGGCGGCGAGGCCGGCGCGGCCTCCGCCGTGATCTGCGTCGGCGCGGGCGGCGGTGCGGGCGCAGCGGCCGCAGGCCCCGCCGCGTTGGCCTCGGAGCCAACAGAGGTCCCCGACGCCGGAGCGGCCCCGGAGCTGACGGGCGGCGGCGCGCCGATCACCTGATCGGCGCGCAGCATGCTCAGTTCGCCGGTGCGCTTCACCCGCACCGTGAACGTGCGGCTCTGCTGATCGGCCGCGACGACCTCGAGCGCGCTGTTGCGCTCGAGCGCCGCGCGCGCCCAGCTCATCTCGTCCCGGCCCTCGCGGGCGCACGCGGTCAGCATCAGCAACGCGACACACGTGCCCGTCAGGCCGCCGCAGTGGAACTTGGCCATGGGAGCCTCCTTGAGAGGCACGATAAACCGCTGCCCGGCGCGAAGGAAGTGGCGTTGCAGCGCAAGCCGCGCAAAAAAACAGGCCCCAAGTTATGGGGCCTGCAAGGAATGCGCGGAATAGGGGGTCTTGTTCCGCGACTTTGGGGGCAGCGCCCGGCAGAGGCTGGGCGCCAACCCTTAACTGTTATGTAAAGCGTACCTGCTCTTGATCACGGAATTAATACCCCTTTAGGGGGGTGACACATTTGTCACATGTCCATGCCGCCCATGCCGCCCGGCGGGCCCGCATGGGTGTGCTCCTCCTCCTTCGGAGCCTCGGCCACCATGACCTCGGTCGTGAGCAGCAGCCCCGCCACCGAGGCGGCGTTCTGCAGCGCGAGCCGCGCCACCTTGGTCGGGTCCAGGATGCCCTCGTCGAGCAGGTCGCCGAACTCGCCGGTAGCAGCGTTGTAGCCGAAGGCGCCCTTGCCTTCTTTCACCCGATTGAGCACCACCGCGGCATCCTCGCCGGCGTTGTCGACGATCTGACGCAGCGGTTCCTCGATGGCGCGGGCGAGGATGCGGACGCCAACGCCCTGGTCCTCATTCGCGCCCTCGAGCTTCTCGAGAGCTTTCTGCGTGCGGATCAGGGCGACGCCGCCACCGGGCACCACGCCCTCTTCCACCGCCGCACGTGTGGCGTGCAGCGCATCCTCGACGCGCGCCTTCTTCTCCTTCATCTCGATCTCGGTGGCCGCTCCCACCTTGATCACGGCGACACCGCCGGAGAGCTTGGCGACACGCTCCTGCAGCTTCTCCTTGTCGTAGTCGGAAGTCGCCTCCTCGGCCTGCTGGCGGATCGACTCGATGCGCGCCTTGATGTCGGCGGGCTTGCCGGCGCCGTCGATGATCGTGGTGTTCTC
>DASPPI010000126.1:0-17499 GCA_035625615.1 Steroidobacteraceae bacterium
TTAAGAGTCACTGCCCGCTGGCGTTGCGTCTTCCCTGCTCCTCGGGTAGCGCCGCGCGAGAACCAAAGAGAGAGCTACGTACGTAGATCCTGAAGTCTAGGACTTGCGGACGGGAGTTCGATTCTCCCCGCCTCCACCATCGAGCGGTTCCCGGCCATCCTACGGCCGGGAATCCCTTGATTGCGCTGCGACGTGCCAGCGCCCAACACAGCGGCCGCCATCGCGCCTGCGAGCGGATCAGTCGACGCCGAACGCACCCTCGGCCTCGTGCCCGCCGGCCGATTCGCGCTTGGCGGCAGCGACGGCGCTGCGCAGCGTCGCCTGCTGCGTCGGATCCTGCCCGAGTTTCAGATAGCGATCGGCGCTTTGCAGGACGCGCTCGAGCGCCACCAGCCGCCGCTGCAGGCACAGCAGGCCCGCCGCGATCCCGTGCCCGTCCTCCCCGGCTGCGACGGCGGCCTTCGCCGCGGCCACAGCCTGCTCGAATTCCGCGGCCGACAGCCGCACCTCGGGCCGCGTCTGCCCGATGGGCTCGGCCGCACGCGCCGGCGTCGCGGGCAGCGGCGCGAGGGCCGCGTGCATGATGTCAGTCGTCGTGATGATCCCGAGCAGGCGCTCCTGCTCGTCGACGACGGGCAGGGCGTGCACGGCGTTGCTCGCCATGGTCCGCGCGGCATCGAGCAAGGTCGACTGCGGGCGGATGGTGATCGCCGGCTTGTGCATCAGCTTCTCGATGTGCATGTGCTGGCTGAGATAGTCGGCGCGCGTGGCTCCGGTCCGGGGCAGAAACGCCTCGAGCTTCATCACGTCCGCCGAGCTGATCATGCCGACGACCTTCTGGCCGCTCAGGACCGGCAGGTGATGAACCGGGTATCCGGCCAGCAGACGAAGCACTTCCCCCGCCGGCTCGTCAACGTCGACGGACAGCACGGCCTCGGTCATGAAACGGTCGACACGCTCGGTGGCTCGCACGAGCGACAGATTTCCCGACTGCTCGCGGCGCGCCTATTCTGACAAATACGTATCGCGCGTGATCCCGGTCGCGGCCGCCGCGCGCGGCCGCGACGACCCCGCGGTGCGGCGGGTGGCGCCGCGCGTTGTCAGCAGCCGCCTCGCCCGTCGAGCGAGACGAGCGGCCCGTAGAGGTCCGGGCGGCGGTCGCGGAACACGAACCAATTGTCGCGCAGCTGTGCGACGGCCGTCAGGTCAAAGGTGTAGGTCAGTACCGCATCGCCCTCCTCGGGCGCTTCGGCGACTTTGGCGCCGAGGGCGTCGGCGATGAACGAGGAGCCGTAGAAACGGATGTGCAACCCCTGCGGGTCCTGCAGCGAGCGCTCGAGCCCGTAGCGGTTCGAGGCGATGAGCGGCGTCAGGTTGGCGGCGGCGTGCCCCTGCTGGGTGCGCTGCCAATGCTCACGCGAGTTCACCGGGACCGCCGGCGGCGGCTCGGTGCCGATCGCGCTGGGAAAGAAGAACAGCTCCGCCCCCAGCAGCGCCATGACGCGCGCGGTTTCCGGGAACCACTGGTCCCAGCAGATGCCGACCCCGATGCGCGCGAAACGCGTGTCCCACACCCGAAAGCCGCTGTCCCCCGGGGAGAAATAGTTCTTCTCCTGGTAACCCGGTCCATTGGGGATGTGCGACTTGCGGTAGACGCCCAGATTGGTGCCGTCGGCGTCGAGGATCGCAATGGAGTTGAAGTACGCCGGCCCGGAGCGCTCGAAAAAGCTGACCGGCAGTACTACACCGAGCTCGCGCGCCACCGGGGCGAAGTGCTGCACGGCGCGGTTCTCGGCCACCGGGCGCGCCAGAGCCAGATGCCGCGCATCCTGCTCGATGCAGAAGTACGGCGTCTCGAACAGCTCGGGCAACAGGATGATCTGCGCGCCGCGCGCAGCGGCCTGGCGCACCAGGCGCTCGGCGCGGGCGATGTTGCCGTCTGCGTCCCAGTCGCAGGCCATCTGGAGGGCCGCCACCGCCACCGGGCGCGGCGTGCGGCGGAAATGTTCCGGTTCCTGCGTCACTCACAACCCGCCTGAGATCTGCCTGAGCGCTGCGGCAGGGCAGCCGGGCCATTCTACCCGCCGGTGTCATCTCCTGGTGAACGCAGCAGCGTCGGCGTGCGCCGGCGGTATTGCCGCTAGGTATCGCCGCTGCCGACCTGCCGCAGCCCGAACAGGTCGGCGTGTCGATGCTGACCGGCCCCGCCTAGCGCCGGCGCTCGGCGAGTGAGCGGTTCACCTGCTCGGTGATGCGGATCGCGGTTTCCAGGGCAGTGAGGCCCGCCTCCCCGGAGACCACCGGCGGGCGCCCGGTGCGGATGCACTCCAGAAACGAGTCGATCTCCGCCTTGAGCGCATCGCCCGGCTCGAGGCTCTGCTCCTCGATCGTCACCGGCAGGGGCCCCGGCGCATCGGCCGGTGCGCGTTTGCGGATGAGGGTCAGGATCTTCTGCTGCAGGTCGAGGGACAGGTAGGCATCGTCCTCGAAGATGCGCAGCTTGCGCTCGGTCTTGAGGCTCACCCGCGAGGCCGTGGCGTTGGCGACGCAGCCGTTCGCGAAGCGGATGCGGGCATTGGCGATGTCGATCTCGTCGGAGAACACCGGAGTGCCGACCGCGTCGATGGTGGCGATGGGCGCGCCGACCATGGTCTGTACGATATCGATGTCATGGATCATGAGATCGAGCACCACGTTCACGTCCGTGCCGCGCTCGCGGTATGGAGCCAGGCGGTGGCACTCGACGAAACGCGGCGAGCGCACATGGGGCTCCGCGGCGAGAATCGCCGCGTTGAAGCGCTCGAGATGCCCGACCTGGAGAATGCGCCCGGCACGGGCGGCGACCGCGATCAGCTCGCGCGCCTGCGCGGGAGTCTCGGTGATTGGCTTCTCCACCAGCACGTGCGCGCCCGCCTCGAGAAATGCGCGCGCGATCGGGAAATGCTCGGGGGTTGGGGTCACCACGCTCACCGCCTCGACCACGCCGAGCAGCTCGCGATGATCGGCGAGCGCGCGCGTGTGCAGCTCTGCGCCGACCGCCTCGCGTGCGGCGGCGCGGGGATCGACCACGGCGACCAGCTCGCACGCCGCTGCCTGGGCGTACTTCTGCGCATGGAAGCGCCCGAGATATCCCACGCCGATCACGGCCGCTCTGATTTTCTGCATAGGAAGGCTATTATGCCCGCCCGCACGGCCACGCCCGAAAGGCACGAATGTCCAGCACGCCCCCGAGGCCGGAATCCGCAGAGCCCGGGCGCCCGTCACGCCTGCGCCGCGCATACGGCGCGCTGCCGCCGTGGGTACGCCGCGAGCTCATCATCTACGGCTCGGCGCTGCTTTGCGGGCTGCTGCTGATGCCATTGCTGATCTGGTTTGCCGGCAACCGCGTGCTCGGCCCCTACACGCACGGGCCGAATCCCCACGCCGGCCCGTTCGCGCTGCTGGCGGACTTTTTCGCGAGCCTGGTTCACGGATCGGCGGTGTTCTGGGTCGTCGCCCTGGGCCCGGCGGGGCTGCTGCTGCTGCTGCGCCTGTTCGTGCGGCTGGTGCGCGTACTGCCCTCGGCCGCTGCGACCAGGGGCGGCCGGAGCGGTGGCCCTCCCAAGGCGCCGCCCGGTGTCACGCGCCCGTCAACCCGGCTCACTTCGGCCGGTACAGCCACACCGCCACGGCGAACATGACGACGTGGCCGCGTGCGCGGCGAGGCCCCCGGGGCCGCATGAAGTAAAAACCGGACTTTCCAGTTCGAAAAAACGCTACTTGCTAGATGCGAACCGCTCGCTCAAGCCTTACTCTAAGAGTCCATCGAAGCCATGAGTCGTACGATGCCCTTACCCCTGCGTCGCTCCTCCGGTTGGATAACCGCCGCCGCCCTGGCGGTGATGGCTCTGGCGCTGGCCGGATCGGTGCAGGTGCCGGCGAGCACCGCGCTGCTGCCCGCCGGGGCGATCAGCCCGACCGACGCCCAGCGGTCCACCGCCCGCAAGATCGGCCGCATCCTCGAGGATGCGCATTACAGTCGTGCCGCGATCGACGACAAGATGTCCGAGGCCGTCTATCAGCACTATCTCGAGTTCCTCGACGGACAGCGCAGCTACTTCCTGGCGAGCGACATCAGCGATTTCAACGTCTACCGGCTGCAGTTCGGCGACATGATCCGCACGGGCAACATCGACCCGGCGTACCTGATTTTCGCGCGCTTCCAGCAGCGCAATCGCGAGCGCATCCAGCACGCGATCACACTGCTGCAGAGCGAGCCGGACTGGACGCTGCACGAGACGTTCGAGTTCGACCGTGCGCATGCGGCCTGGCCGGCGGACCAGGCGACGATGGACGAGCTGTGGCGCAAGCGCGTCAAGAACGACGCACTGTCGCTGATGCTGACCGGCAAGAGTTGGCCGGAGGCCGCCGAGATCCTGCGCAAGCGCTACGAGCGCGTGCTCAAGCGCGTCGACCAGGTGACCACCGAAGACGTGTTCGAGAACCTGATGAACGCCTACGCGCGCGCCTTCGACCCGCATTCGAGCTACTTCTCGCCGCGCAGCTCCGAGGAGTACCGCATCCAGATGAGCCTCAACTATGACGGCATCGGTGCCTCGCTGCAGCTGGTGGACGACTACGTCACCATCATGAACGTGCTCGAGGGCGGACCCGCCGCGGTCGCGGGCACGCTCAAGGTCAACGACCGGATCATCGGCGTCGGCCAGGGACACGAGGGGCCGTTCACCGACGTGATTGGCTGGCGGCTCGATGACGTAGTGCAGCTGATCCGCGGCAAGGCCGGCACGTCCGTACGGCTGCAGATTCTGCCCGCCGGCGCCTCCCCGGGCAGCCCGGAGAAGGTGCTCGAGTTCGTGCGCAACAAAGTGACGCTCGAGGCGCAGGCGGCGCACAAGGACCTGAAGACCGTGATGCGCAACGGCCGCACGCTCAAGATCGGCGTCATCACCATACCCGGGTTCTACCGCGACATCGACGCCCAGAACGCCGGCGATCCGAACTACCGCAGCACCACGCGCGACGTCCTGCGGCTGGTGAACGAGCTGAAAACCGAGAACATCGACGGGCTGGTGCTCGACCTGCGCAACGACGGCGGCGGCTACCTGCCGGAGGCGACTGCGCTCACCGGGCTGTTCATCGACCACGGCCCGGTCGTGCAGCTGCGCGACACCTCGGGCAGACTTGAAGTGCTCGATGACGAGCCCGACACCAAGGCCTACGACGGTCCGCTCGCCGTGCTGGTCGACCGCCTGAGCGCCTCGGCCTCGGAGATCTTCGCCGGCGCCATCCAGGACTATCACCGCGGCGTGATCCTCGGGCAGACCACGTTCGGCAAGGGCACGGTGCAGAATCTGGTACAGCTCGATCGCTGGTCGTCCAAGCCGATCAACGGGCAGCTGACCGTGACCATCGGCAAGTTCTATCGCGTGACCGGCGAGAGCACCCAGCACCGCGGCGTGGAGCCGGACGTGCCGCTCGCCTCCGTGCTCGACACCAAGGAAGTCGGCGAGAGCGCGCTCGAGTCGGCGTTGCCGTGGGACCGGATCGCCGGCGTGCCGTTCAAGGCGAGCGGCGCAACCGCCGCGGTGCCGCTCGCCACGCTCGCTACCGAGGAGGGTGCTCGGGCGCAGCGTGACCCGGACTACAAGTGGCTCGTGTCCGACATCGCCGCGATCGACTCGGTGCGCGACCAGCACAGCGTGTCGCTCAACCTGCAGGTGCGGAAAGAGGAGCGTGCCCGTATCGACAAGGAGCGCCTCGAGCGCGAGAACAGCCGCCGCGCAGCCAAGGGTCTGCCGCCGCTCAAGAGCGTCGAGGAGCTGGAGAAGGTCAAGGACGACGCCGCGGACGTCGTGCTCGATCAGGCTACCCAGATCATGGCGGACATGGTGACCGGGTTGCGGCCGCAGCAGGCGCAGCAGCCGCCACAGAAAACCGCGCGCGCCAACTGAAGCGGCGCGCGGCCGCCATCGGCGCAGCGCCCTCAGCGCAGCAGGACCCGGAACAGGTCCCAGGTATCCTCGGTGAGCACGTTCGGCAGCTGGGCCGCCACGGTGGCGGGCAGGCCGGCGAGCACGTCGTCCTCGGAATGAGCCAGTGACTCCGCGAGCGGCGTGCTGTCGCCCGCTGCGCGGTAGCGCGCGATCTTTTTCAGCCGCTCGCCGCGCTCCTTGATCTGCGTGGCGAGTCCTGCACGGTCGGCGATCAGGCGGCTGGCGCGCGTGATATTGCCCATCAGCAGCACGCACTCGCGCGGCGAGCCGTAATCGTCGCGCGCCTCGCGGGCGGCGATGGCGTCGCGCGCCAGCTTGAGGAGCGGTGTCTTGAGCTCCGCGAGGCGCAGGCACAATGCTTCGGCATAGGCGATCGCGGCGAGATTGATGGAGCGGCGTGTCGGCAGCGACAGGCCGGGGAACTCCGGTGCCGGCTCGCGCGCGATCTCTTCGAGGCTCGCCTGCGCCTGGCCGACGGCGGCCGTCGCGCTCGCGAGCGACGCCTGCGCCGCGCCCATGCGTCGCTCGAGGCCGCGGCGCTTGAAGTAATGCCAGAAGCGCGTGAGCTTGGCACGCTCGCCGGTGAGCGCTTCGAGCTGCGCGCCGGCCTCCAGATGCAGCGCCTGCGCCGCGAGCAGCTGCTTCTCGGCGCCGTCGCGGCGCGCGAAGTGCTGGCGATTGTGTTGCGCCAGGTGCTCGCGCCGCTCGCGCTCCTCCTGCTGGCGCGCCAGATCGGCGACGAACTGCGTGATCTGCTCCCGGCCCGACTGCCACAGGCGCCGCAGCTGATAGAAGACCAGCGCCGGATAGGCGGTCTCGGCGGTCCCGAGGCGCCCCTCGAGTGCGCTCAGCATGTCCTGCGCGCGCTGAGTGGCTCCCTCCTGCTGCTTGATGAGGTCCTTGAGACGGAACGTCTCCTCCTGCAGGTCGGCGTAAGCCTTCTTCAATTCCGCACGATTGCGGAACAGGGCCAGCACGCGGGTGTCCTCCTCGGACGGGCTGTCCGGGCGGAGGCTGAGCTTGAGGAAGCCGAGTTGTCGCAAAGCCTTCATGAGAGATGCGGCGACGGACCGCCACGTCTCATGAGCCGGCAGCGAACTCCGTGCTGGATGAGAAGCGATGACCTCGCTCCACGCAGTATTCCAGCCACTTGTTTAACATCATGTTACGCGCCCAGCGCTGATCCAGTTCACGCTCCGCAACGCCGCGCCGGCCGCCGCTCCACTGCTGCGCTTCGACCAGATGCGCGTCATGGTAGATACGCACGCGCAGGTCGGGGTAGCGGTGGGTGCCGCGCCCGGCGGGCAGCAGGTAGGTAAGCTGCACGGTGCTGGTGTAGGGCGAGCGCTCGGTCACGGTGAGAACGAGGTCACAGTCGCCGCGCACGCGGGAGGTGTAACGGCCGGCCAACGTCGACAGGTTTCCCGCCAGCCAGCCGAGCCGTAGGTAGTTGCTCTCGTACAGCCCCATGAGCGCGACGAAGCTGCGCGGCCGGGCGCGCCAGGAAACGACGGTCTGCGTGTCAGCAATCAGCACGTATTCGACTATAACGCACGACGCTTACGCTGCAAGTCGATCAGAGCGCGAATTTGCCCCGGATATGCAGCCGGCCCGCGCCGCCGGCGCTTGCAATTTTCGTGCGACCTCGCGATGAGCGCGCACCTACAGCGCGCATCGTGCAACAATAGGCAGCTCGACCGCCCGGACTCACGGGCGCAGCCGCCGTTCGATCCCGGTGCTGTTCAGGATGCGGCTGGCGATCTCCTCGATCGAGGACTCGCTGGTGTCGAGCGAGGGAATCCCCAAGCGCCCGAACAGCGCATCGGCCGCGCGCAGCTCGTACTGCACCTGTGCGCGCGAGGCGTAGCGGCTGTCCGGACGGCGCTCGCTGCGGATCTGCTGCAGCCGTTCGGGGCGGATGGTGAGCCCGTAGAGCTTGCCGCGATACGGGTCGAGCCGCGCCGGCAGCCGACCGGACTCCAGATCATCCTCGGTGAGCGGATAGTTGGCGGCGAACACGCCGTACTGCAGCGCCAGGTACACGCAGGTCGGGGTCTTGCCGACCCGCGACACGCCGATCAGCACCACATCGGCGTGGGCATAGTCGCCGCCGCTGCCGTCGTCATTGGCGAGCGCGAAGTTGGTCGCGTTGATGCGCGTGGTGTAGGTGGCGAGGTCGGCGATACCGTGCGCACGGCCGGCACGGTGCGTCGAGCGCGTCTTGAGCTCACGTTCGAGCGGGCCGATGAACGCCGAGAACAGGTCGAGGAACAACGCGTTCGCCGACATCATCACATCGCGCAATTCGTCCTGCACCAGCGTGCTGAACACGATCGGTCGCAGTCCCTCCTCCTGCGCCGCGCGATCGATGCGCCGCACCGCCTCGTGCGCCTTGTCAAGGCTCGACACAAATGGCAAAGTCACCGCCCGAAATTCCAGGGCCTCGAACTGCGTCATGAGGCTGTGACCCAGCGTTTCCGCAGTCACGCCTGTCTGGTCCGAGACGAAGAAAATGGTTCGGCGGCTCACGACTTCAGGCGACTCACGGGCGGCGGCGGGGAGCCGGCAGTGTTTCACCGCGCGCGCAGGCTAGCAAGCGCCCGCGGCGCGCTTGACTTGCAGGAGCGTCCTTGAGCGCCTACGTCGTCCCGTTCGAGCAACTCGGCATGCGCGACGTCGAGCGCGTCGGCGGGAAGAACGCCTCCCTCGGCGAGATGATCGGCGCGCTCGCACGGCTCGGCGTCAAGGTGCCGGGCGGTTTTGCCACCACCGCGCACGCCTATCGCGAGTTCCTGCAGCAGGACGGCCTCGATGCCCGCATCCGCGCCGAGCTCGCGGCCCTCGACGTCGAGGACGTGGCCAGGCTCGGCGCCAGCGGCGCGCGTATACGTCAGTGGATTCTCGCCACGCCGCTGCCGGCGGCGTTCGCCGCGGCAGTGAGCACGCAGCTGCGCCACATGAGCGCCGGCGCCGGCGATATCGCCGTCGCGGTACGCTCCTCGGCCACCGCCGAGGATCTGCCCGAGGCCTCCTTCGCCGGCCAGCAGGAGACCTTTCTCAACGTGCGCGGCGCGACGGCCGTGCTCAAGGCGTTGCACGAGGTGTTCGCCTCGCTGTTCAACGACCGCGCCATCGCCTACCGCGTGCACCAGGGCTTCGACCACGCCGCCGTAGCGCTGTCGGCCGGCGTGCAGCACATGGTACGCAGCGACCTCGGCGCGAGCGGCGTCATGTTCACCCTCGATACCGACTCCGGCTTTCGCGAGGTGGTGTTCATCACCGCCTCCTGGGGCCTGGGCGAGACCGTGGTCCAGGGCGCAGTCAACCCCGATGAGTTCTATCTCTACAAGCCCGCGCTGCGCGCCGGCCGGCACGCGGTGCTGCGCCGCAATCTCGGCGGCAAGGCGATCAAGATGGTGTATGCGCCCGAGGGCTCCGCCGAGCGCGTGCAGACCGTGGAAGTCGCGGCCGCGGAGCGGCGGCGCTTCTGTCTCGACGACGCCGACCTGGTGACGCTCGCGCGCCAGGCGCTGATCATCGAGCAGCACTACGGCCGCCCCATGGACATCGAATGGGCGCGCGACGGCACGAGCGGCACGATCTACATCCTGCAGGCGCGGCCGGAAACGGTGCAGAGTCGCGCGAGCCGCACCATCCAGCGCTACGCCCTCAAGGGCCACTCGCGCATCCTCGCCACCGGTCGCAGCATCGGCCAGCGCATCGGCGCCGGCGCGGCCCGTGTCATCAGGGATGCGGGCGAGATGGCGCGCGTGCAGAGCGGCGACGTGCTGGTGGCCGACATGACCGATCCTGACTGGGAGCCGGTCATGAAGCGCGCCGCGGGGATCGTCACCAATCGCGGCGGCCGCACCTGCCATGCGGCCATCATCGCGCGCGAGCTGGGAATTCCGGCCGTGGTCGGCTGCGGCGATGCCACGCAGCGCATCCGCGAGGGGCAGGAGGTCACCGTATCGTGTGCCGAGGGCGACACCGGCCACGTCTACGAGGGGTTGCTCGAATTCGAGCGCAAGCAGATCGAGCTCGATGCGCTGCCCAAGATCCCCGTCAAGATCATGATGAACGTCGGTAATCCCGACCGCGCCTTCGACTTCGCCGCTATCCCGAACCACGGCGTCGGGCTCGCGCGGCTGGAGTTCATCATCAATCGCATGATCGGCGTGCACCCGCGGGCGCTGCTGGAGTTCGACCGCCTGGACGCGGACCTCAAGGAGCAGATCCGCGCGCAGATGGCCGGCTACGCCGACCCGGTGGGCTTCTACGTGGAGAAGCTTGCGGAAGGAATCGCGCAGATCGCGGCGGCGTTCGCTCCCGAGCCGGTCATCGTGCGACTGTCCGACTTCAAATCCAACGAGTACGCCAACCTCATCGGCGGCGCGCGCTACGAGCCGCACGAGGAGAACCCGATGCTCGGCTTCCGCGGCGCCGCGCGTTACGTCGATGAGACCTTCCGCCCGTGCTTCGAGCTCGAATGCCGCGCGCTGCGGCGGGTGCGCGAGGACATGGGCCTCGGCAACGTGCAGGTGATGGTGCCGTTCGTGCGCACGCTGGAGGAGGCCCGCCAGGTGACGGAGCTGCTGGCCGCGAACGGGCTCAGGCGCGGCAGCGCCGGGCTCACGGTCATCATGATGTGCGAGCTGCCCACCAACGCGCTGCTCGCCGAGAAGTACCTCGACTACTTCGACGGCATGTCGATCGGCTCGAACGACATGACTCAGCTGACGCTCGGGCTCGATCGCGACTCCGCCATCGTGGCGCGCGGCTTCGATGAGCGCGATGAAGCCGTGCGGCAGCTGCTCGCGATGGCCATCGCCGCCTGCCGCAGGCGCGGCAAGTACATCGGCATCTGCGGCCAGGGCCCCTCCGATCACCCCGACCTCGCCCGCTGGCTGCTCGAGCAGGGCATCGAGAGCATGTCGCTCAACCCGGATACGGTGGTGGAGACCTGGCTGTTCCTCGCCCAGCCGCCGGCCGGCAGCGCCTGAGCGCGCGCGCTGCCTCGCGCGCGTCAGCCGCGCGACAGGTCGCGGATGTTCGCTTCCGAGGCCGCGCGGTCGTTGTCGTCGAACGCTGCGACGCTGATCTGCTCGAGCGTCGACTGATCGAGGCAGCGCACGTTGACGCTGTAGCCGTCCGGGTTGGAGCGCGGCACGTAGAAGGACTTCACACCGCAATGACGGCAGAACAGATGCCGCGCCGTGCCGGTGTTGAAGACATAGGTGCTGAGACTGTCCGCCCCGCGCAGCAGCCGGAAGCGCGTGCGCGGCACGATCAGGTGCAGGTAGCCGGTCATGCGGCAGATCGAACAGTTGCACTCGCTCACGGTCACGCGCGCCGGGGCATCCACCTCGAAGGCGACCGCTCCGCAATGACAGCCGCCACGGTGAGTCACCGGCGCCACGGCCTCAGCTCCCGGCGCCGCCCGCACTGCCCGCATAGGGCGGGGCAAACAGCCGCGCGCGGTAATGGCGCAGCTCGCGGATCGACTCGTGGATGTCGGCAGACGCCAGGTGCGTCCCCTGCTTGACGAAACTGTCCGCGACCGCCGGCGCCCAGCGGCGCGCCAGCTCCTTGAGGGTGCTGACGTCGAGATTGCGGTAGTGGAAAAAGCGCTCGAGCTCGGGCATGCAGCGCGCGAGGAAGCGCCGGTCCTGGCAGATACCGTTGCCGCACATCGGCGAGCTGCCGGCGGTGACCAGCGGCGCGAGAAACTCCAGCGTGCGACGCTCCGCCTCGGCGACGCTGATGCGGCTCGCGCGCACCCGCGCCAACAGGCCGGAGGAGCCGTGCTGGCGCTGGTTCCAATCATCCATGCGCGCGAGCGCTTCGTCGCTCTGGTGAATGGCGAGCACCGGCCCCTCGGCGACGATCTCGAGCTCGCGGTCGGTCACCACTGTGGCGATCTCGATGATCGCATCCGTGTCTGGCTTGAGGCCCGTCATCTCCAGATCGATCCAGATCAGGTGGTCGCCGCTCGGCATGTCTATGATGTGCGCAGGGAGTAGAGTGTCGTGAGGGGCGAAACCGGCGCGGCAAGTGTAGCAGACGCCTGCGGGCGTTCCCGCCGATGAAGCACAGCCTGATCGGGCAGGTGATTGCGACGTTCGGTCGCCACATGATCGTGCGCGCGGCCGGCGGGCGGGAGCTGCGGGCGCGACCGTTCGGGCGCGTCCTGGGTGCGGTGTGCGGCGATCAGGTCCGCTGCCGCATCGATGCTCGTCACGACGAGGTGCACGTCGTGGCGGTGCTGCCGCGCCGCAGCGCCCTGTGGCGCACGAGCAAGCGCGGCGGCGCCGAGGCACTGGTGGCCAATGTCACGCAGCTGCTGGTAGTGCTCGCCCCCCTGCCGGCGCCGGACCTGTTCGTCGTCGACCGCTACCTCGCAGCGGCCACCGCCGCCGGCGTGCCGGCGATGCTCGTGGTGAACAAGAGCGACCTCGGCATCGCGCCCGCGCTGGGCGCGGAGCTCGCCGCGTACGCGGCCGCCGGCTATGCCGCAGTCACCTGCTCCGCGGCGACCGGGGCCGGTATCGCGCCGCTCATTGCCGCGCTCGGCCCGCACGCCGTGGCCGCGCTGGTCGGGCAATCGGGCGTCGGCAAGTCCTCGCTGGTTCGCCGCCTGCTGCCGCAAGCCGAGGTCGAGATCGGCGCGCTGGCGCGCGCAGCCGAAGGTCGCCACACCACCACGGTGGCCCGCATGTTCGATCTGCCGCAGGGCGCCGCGCTCATCGACTCGCCCGGGGTGCGCGATTTCGCGCCCGCGGTCGCGGCGCTCGATGAGCGCACGCTCGGCTTCCCGGAAGTCGCGCAGCTGGCGGTCGCCTGCCGCTTCGGCGATTGCCGGCACATGCGCGAGCCGGGTTGCGCGGTGCGTACGGCGGCGGAAAGCGGCGCGCTGCACGCGCGCCGCTACGAAAGCTACCGGCGGTTGCGCCGCCTGCGCCAGCGGCTGACCGCGGCGCGCGGCTGTGACACCGGCTAGCTGAGCGACTGCCGGCCGGCCAGGGCGTGCGCCAGTGTGCCGCCGTCGACGTACTCGAGCTCCCCGCCGAGTGGTACGCCGTACGCGATGCGGCTGGCGCGGATGCCACGCCGCGCAGCCAGCTCGCTCAAGAAATGCGCGGTCGCCTCGCCTTCGACGGTCGAGTTGGTAGCCAGGATCAGCTCGCGCACGCTCCCCTCGGCAAGCAGCGTCTCGAGCTCGCGCACGCCGAGTTGCTCGGGGCCAATGCCGTCGAGCGGCGACAGGTGGCCCATGAGCACGAAGTAGCGGCCGCGATAGCTCCCGGAGGACTCGATTGCGACCACGTCGGCGGGCGACTCGACCACGCACAGCAGCGTCGCATCCCGCTGCGGCGCGGCGCAGATGCTGCACAGCTCCGCTTCGGTGAGCATGCGGCAGCGCCGGCAGCGCGACACCGCCTCGAGCGCCGCCGCCAGCGCCTCGGTCAGCGCGCGGGCACCGGGGCGGCCCTCCTGCAGCAGGTGAAACGCCATACGCTGCGCGCTCTTGGGTCCGACGCCCGGCAGAGTGCGCAGAGCGTCGATGAGCCGGGCGAGGTGCGGCGAGTGCTTCATCGCTCGAGCGGTCAGAACGGCAGCTTCATGCCCGGCGGCAGTTGCAGTCCCGCGGTGAGGCTCGCCATCTTCTCCTGCACGCGCGCTTCGACCTTGTGCACGGCGTCGTTGGCGGCGGCGGCGATCAGATCCTCGAGCATCTCGCGGTCCTCGCTGCTCACCGCCGGTTCGATCTGCACGCGCTTCACTTCGTGCCGGCCGTTCATGGTGACCTTCACCATGCCGCCGCCGGCCTCGCCGATCACCTCGATGCTGGCGATCTCGGCCTGCACCTTCTGCATGTTGGCCTGCATGGCCTGGGCCTGTTTCATCAGGTTATTGAAGTTGCCTCGCATGGCTCAGGTGCCTGTCAGGCGCTGACGCGCCGCTGGGGTGAACACGCGTTCATTTTACCGGGCGTACCGTCTCGGACAGGACGGTGGCGCCGAAGCGCTCGCGCAGGCCCCGGACGCCCGGGTCGTCCGCGAACGCGCGCTGCGCGGCGGCCAGCTCGGCCTCCGAGGCGCGCCGGGCCAGCAGCGCAGGCGTCTCCTCGCCGGGCGCGGCGCCGGGCCGGATCTCGAGCCGCACCGGCTCGCCGAAATAGCGCGACAGCGCCTGGGTGAGCTTCTCCTCGGTGGCCGCCGTGCACACCAGCTGGTTGCGGGGATCGAGACTCAGGCGCACCACGGGCCCCTGGCGGCCGATGAGCACGCAGTGGCTGGCGAGCTGCCGTGCAGCGCCGGAGAGCTCGAGCTGGCTCACGATCGCCGGCCACGCCTCGCCCGGGTCCGCAGCAGCAGCGCCCGCCGGGTCCGCCGCCTGCGGAGCGCCGGCCGAGCCGACGCGGGGCACCGCGGGGGCCGGCGGAGCGCTCGCGGCCGAGGCGGCGGCCGGACGGACGTCCGAGCTTTCGCCCGCCGGCCGAAACGCGAGCATCCGCAGCAGCGTCATCTGGAAGCCGCCCGGCGGGTCGGGCGCGAGCGGCAGGTCGCGCCGGCCGGTGATAGCCGTCTGGTAGTAGAGCTGCACGTCCTCGGGCGTCAAGGCGCCGGCGAGGCGCGCGAGCAGCTCGGGCGCGTAGCGCTCATCGCCCTCATAGCTGCTCACCGCCTGACGCAGCCCCACGCGCACCAGCAGCCCCGCGAGCTCATCGAGCACCTGGGCGTAATCCGGGGCAAACTGCTCGAGCGCCTGGGCACAGCGCAGCAGCTCCGCCGTGTCCGCCCGTGCGAGCAGCTCCACGATGCGCACCACGTGATCGCGCGAGATCGCCCCGAGCATGGCGCGCGCCTCGGCCTCCCCCGCCTTGCCCGCGCCGAAGGCAATCAGCTGATCGAGCAGCGACAGCGCGTCGCGCATGCTGCCGTCGGCCGCCTGCGCGAGCAGCGTCACCGCGGCCGGCTCGGATGCCACGCCCTCCTCCGCCAGAATGCGCTTGAGCTGTGCGGCGATGTCGCTGGCCGGCAGCCGCTTGAGATTGAACTGCAGGCAGCGTGACAGCACCGTCACCGGCAGCTTCTGCGGATCGGTCGTGGCGAGCAGGAACTTCACATGCGGCGGCGGCTCCTCCAGCGTCTTCAGCAGCGCGTTGAACGAGTGCGCCGAGAGCATGTGCACTTCGTCGATCAGGTAGACCTTGAACCGGCCGCGCGCGGGGGCGTACTGCACGTTGTCGAGCAGCTCGCGCGTGTCGTCCACCTTGGTGCGCGAGGCGGCATCGACCTCGAGCAGATCCGGGAAGCGACCGGCATCGATCTCGCGGCAGCTCGCGCACACTCCGCATGGCTCGGCGGTGACACCGGTCTCGCAGTTGAGGCATTTGGCGAAGATGCGCGCGATGGTCGTCTTGCCCACCCCGCGCGTGCCGGCAAACAGGAACGCGTGGTGCACGCGGCCGCTGGCCAGCGCGTTCTCGAGCGCGCGGCGCACGTGATCCTGCCCGACCAGCTCGGAGAACTTCTTCGGGCGCCACTTGCGCGCCAGGGCGGTGTAGCTCATGAGTATCCTGCGTGCACCTTGCCCGGGAGGCGGCCCGCACCAGCTTGCGCTCCGGCACCCGACATCGCCGCTGCCGCTGCTGCCTTCCGGCCCTGACGGGATTCACGACTGGTCGTCGCGGAGAAACCGATGCGGGCCACCATGAGCGAATCCGTGTGAAGGTGGCGGAGAGGGTGGGATTCGAACCCACGAACACCCGTTGAGATGTTACTGGAATTCCAGTCCAGCGCCTTCGACCGCTCGGCCACCTCTCCAATCAATGACTTATGAACACTTCTGCGAGCGCCTCCCGCTCCAGGACCGCCCGCCGGGATAGCGGGCGGCGCATGATAAGGCATGCCGAATGGGCCCGCATCCGCGCGTCGCCGGGTTGCACAGCGCCCACGCGCCGGGCAGCCCTCAGGCCTGCGGGGCGCGCGACGGTTGCGACACCTTGAAGGACGGCGGCTCATCGAGGCAGGGCTGCTTGCCGGTGCGCCGCGGGGGCGCCGGCTCGTTCAGCTGCGGCAGGCGCAGCGCGTTGGTCGTGTCGGGAGCGTCCAGCCCGGCGGGAATGACGAGCGGCGGCACGCTCGCGGCCTTCTGATACGGCTGCGACTCGTGGCAGGACTTGTTGTGGATCGCACGCATCATGCGGCAACCGCTGGCACTCAGCAGCAGCGGAACCAGCAGCACAATGGCCCAACTCGCCCGCATTCCCGACAACCTCGTTCCAAGCGATCGCGCACCCGCCGTGCGCCGGTGGTCGGCGCTCATGACAGCACCCCGGCGGCGCGCGCGGCCGCGCGCACGCTCGCGTGATGCTCCGGCGCCAGCGGCGTAAGCGGCAATCTTAACCCAGCCCCGATCAACCCCATCTCGCTGAGCAGCCACTTCACCGGTATCGGGTTCGCCTCGACGAACAGCTCGCGATGCAGCCCGCTCAACGGCGCATCCAGCTGCGCCGCCCGTGCGGCATCGTGGCGCAGCGCCGCCGCCACCATCTCCGACATCGCCGCGGGAGCCACGTTCGCGGTGACCGAAATCACTCCGCGCGCCCCGGCCGCGATGGCGGCACGGGCGGTGGCGTCGTCGCCGCTGAGCACCGCGAAGTGCGGCGGACAGCTCTCGACCAACTCGCGCACCCGCGCCGCCTCCGGTACGGCCTCCTTGATGCCGACGATGCCGGCCAGCTGCGCCAGGCGCGCAACCGTCGCCGGCTTCATGTCCACCGCGGTGCGCGACGGCACGTTGTACAACACGATCGGCCGGCGCGCCGCCGCAGCGGCAGCGGCGAAGTGCCGGTACAGTCCCTCCTGCGCCGGGCGGTTGTAGGCCGGCGTCACCAGCAACAGCCCGTCGATCGGCAGCTCGGACAGCCAGCGCACGCGCGCCACGGTAGCCGCGGTGCTGCTGCCGCCGGCGCCGGCGATCACCGCCACCTGCCCGCGCAGCTGCGCGCACGCCCGCATGGCGAGCTCGTGCAGCTCCTCGTCGCCGAGCGTCGCCGACTCTCCCGTGGTGCCGCCGACCACGATACCGGCCGTACCCTGGGCGCGGTGCAGGTCGAGCAGCCGCGCCCAGGCCTGCAAGTCGACGCTGCCATCGGCGTGCATGGGGGTGACGATTGCAACCCAGCTGCGGTCAAACATGCGCATCCACAGGAAACGGGCCTCGCGGGGGGAGCGGGCGATGTTACGAGCGGACGTTGCGCCTAAGCAAGCCTCCGGAGCGCGCAGCGCGCGCGCCAAGTCGCAACCCGCCGTCGCTCCCGGTACACTCCGACGAGCACAGACGCCGGTAAACCCACCCGCCATCCACCGATGAAGCAGCACCTGGCCGTTTCGGCGATCGGCAGCGACCGCACGGGGATGGTGCACGAGCTCACCCGGGTCATCAGCGAATCCGGCGGCAACATCAGCGAGAGCCGCATGGCCAGCCTCGGGACCGA